>CAMCXW010000002.1 GCA_945883625.1 Spirosoma fluviale | reverse complement strand
AGCCATTCCATAATCGTCACAGGTTTCCCGTTGACACGAACTGCTGACCCATCTAAATCTGTTCGGGGTAAGTTCTCATGCAAATATACCCACGACCAGTGGCCATTGTATTGGAAGCCTTTACCGCCATAGAAATTCGTGATGTCATTCACATGATCATAATAGGTAAAGTGTACATTCTTTGCACCCGCCGCACGCAGGCGATCGAAAACGGGTTCAACGGTCAGCTTGGGAATGGTCGTCATGTCGTCTTTCGAGTGTACAAACCACATAGGTACCTGTTTGATTTTCTGAATATCAGCGTCCGCAATGTATTCAGACCGATATGCTAAAGCACTAATGTATCCCGCCGCAAAATAATCTGGGTACAACAAAATTAATTTCAAAGCCATATACCCACCATTTGAACAGCCGCCTACATAAATGCGGTTGGCATCAATTTTCGGATTGGATTTGACATAATCCTTAATCAAGGCCATCAATCCTTCGTTATAGATATCGTTGTCTTTACCCTGCGTTCCAACGCCCTTTTCATTGTGCATCCAAGCGCCCGGACATTGTGGCGATAATACATAGGCTCCATCAAATATGGCTTGAATTCCTTCCGACGCATAGTTAGCTGCCTTATTTCCTAGCAATGGGATCGTTGGGTCCGTTCCTCCTTCACCTCCACCATGCAACCAAATCACCAGTGGCGACTTCT
Organism: Spirosoma fluviale; assembly: GCA_945883625.1. Classification (GTDB taxonomy): domain Bacteria; phylum Bacteroidota; class Bacteroidia; order Cytophagales; family Spirosomataceae; genus Aquirufa; species Aquirufa fluvialis_E. Next base: position 123,626 of record CAMCXW010000002.1, on the reverse strand, counting down.
CTTTTGTTGTTTTTGGCGCATAGGACGCATACGACATGGTTAATTTTTCACTAAATGTATATTTTCCTGTCAAGTCAAATTGATCCACCAAAGGCATGATTTTGCGCTCAGGCGTATCCCAAACCTGTTGGCTCTTCGTATGGATGACCGTTATCGCATAATCTACCCATACATTACCTTTTCCGCGCAGGTATTGAATAGGTGAGGTGATCGGAGAGGTAGGGCTCACAGCTAATACAAGTGTGATGTTTTTACCTGTTTTTACGCGATTTCCTTGTTCGTCGGAGACATAAGCCGTGACGATATCCCGGGTATTTTGAAGATCAGCAATAGGGCCTGCGGCTGATTTCCGACTGGCAAAAACCTGGTATTCGGATGCCATTACTTTCGAAGTGGTGTCAGCCAAATGAAGGATAACTTTATTGACACCCGCACCCCAGTCAAATCCTTCAACAACATAAGAATAGTTGCCGGTGGGCTTACCTAAAGCGTTTAGGCAAATAAGGAGAGCTAGGCTGAGGAAAAATGATTTTTTCATGTTGAATTGAGTTAGATTTTTTAGTTAATTAGTTGTTAATAGAATAGACTAAGGTCATGATCGACGCACTGGGTACTTGAATCTTTCCATTCCGAACAGATTTAAAAGTTAAATTCTGATGTTCGGCGGTGGTGTAGGTTTTGATTTCGTGTTGGCTAGGCCAATTCATTTCAAATGCATTCCCCGAATTAACAAGTACAAATACATTGGATTTTTGATCTGTAAATCCGGTGATTAAGCAATCGGGCTGCTGGATACTTACCTCGAAACGTTTCATGCCTGGCCTGACGAATCTGGAATAATTGCCTAAGGTCCAAAGGGTCTTGGAATCATATAGCTCCGCATCCAATTTGTTGGCATCATTCTCTCCTTTCGTTCCCTCATTAAACGTATAAATCAACCCATCTTTAAAGTCATTTGCGCTGACGGCTAGCCACCAGCTCCAGGATGTTGCGTTTGCATCGTGGATATCTGAATGGATGACTTTGGCGACATAAAGCGCTGTTTTCATGCCCAAATCCACTCCGTTGCCTTTTATTTCACCTGCATTATCTCCTAGAATGCAAAATTCAGATTGCCAATAATTGATTTGTGCTTCTTGTGCTCTTTTGCCAACGGCCTGTCGGAGCGCGACACGTCTACTCGTGGGCGATGTGGTGAAGTAACTATGGCCAGCGATGACCTTTTCCACCATGGGTTCATTCCCGAGATAGTTCGGCGAATTTGCATTGAAAAAATCATCAATTTGGCCATCTTGACCAGGTCGATTGCTTTTGGTGTCAACCAAATAATTCAACTGGCCCGCCTCTGGAATTACAATCCGAGTTTTAGAATTTGTTTGTTGGAATTTTTGAGCAAGTTTACGTGTTGCCCAGGCCAAATCCTGATTGTTGATAGGCGTCCCTTCTTGTGAAGCTTCGCCCGACTTTCCAGGTCCCCAATCCCACTGGGGTTCATTGAATGGGCTTAGGTAAGTGAATTGAAAATGGCTTGAAACAGTCGTGATGAAATCGGTCCACGCCTCTATTTTATCTTTATTGAAGTTCCATTCAGCTAATTTTCCGCTCCCGATGGCTAATCCATTTTGGGTCATTTGAACGGGAGATGAATTCAAAAAGCCCAACGTATAGGGAACACCGTTTTTCTTTGCAGCGTCCAAGAAATATTGTTGGCCTTTTTGTTTCTCCCAATCATAGGTGTTGCCTGTGAGAAAACTTTCGGCGCGTCTCCATTCGTTAGTGATTTTACTGGTTTGTCCTTGTTCAAAACTTCCGGCTCCGATATTGAATCGCCATTGCGAAAGTCCGATTCCTTTTGGGGTACCTGATGCGCCTGTTTCCAGACTAAAAAGCCATTCGGCAATTTGTTTTTTTTTGCTTTCGGGATAGTATTTTCCGATTATGGCCATGGACCAACAGTCCGACGCGCCGAAGCTGTGCATCGTCTGATAAGTCTTGCGGGTATTGAAGGTAATTTGTTGGCCCTGCGCATGTAAACACATCAAAAACAAACCAATCCAGGCGTGTTTTTTCATCTAAATCGGGTCGAATCGATGACTAAACATAGGCCTGCTTGGAAGACAATTAATGCACCGGTTCCATACCAGAACCAATCTCCACCTTGCATTTTATTCATTCCGGCATCAATGGCGAGGGAAAGTCCGCTTCCCGTGAGGAGTAGTCCGCTGGTGGCTTGAAGGACCCAGCGGGTCGTAGATTTATTGTTCATCAGTTTAATAATTTGGAATAGATTGGCTTTCGGGTATAAGTATCGTCAAACAAAAGTGGATATTCTTTCGGTCTTTTAAAGTATCCACGTAACCAGGAGTCACGATCGCTTACATTCCAAAACGTAATGCCGTATTGTTGGTGTTTAGGCAACTCTTGATATGCCTTAAAAACAAGCTCAAATTTTTCTTGCTGAGCCTTTTTAGCCGCTTCATGGTAGACAAACGTGGAATCGTTTTTGGGATTTACCGCAATGTCTAATTCAGAAAAATGGATGGTCAGCCCCGTCTTCGCGGATTGATTAATCACGTTAACAAGTTCGTCATTTTTGGAGTTGATGTTGATGTGCATTTGCAGCCCAAGTCCATGAATTGGGATATTCCGGGTTTGCAGATCTTTAACCAGATTTAATATGGCTTGCATTTTTTTGGGTTTGCCGTCTTGGCCATAATCGTTGTAAAATAAGATGGCGTTGGGGTCAGCTTCATGCGCCCATTGAAAACTTTTGGCGATGTAATCGGGGATGTTTTTTGACCAGACCGTTGGCCGTAAACTCCCATCATCCAAGAATGATTCATTGACAACGTCCCAGCCAGCCACTTGGCCTTTGTAATGTTTGGCGACGGTTTGGATATGATTTTTCAACATTTCTTCCCAGGCTTGGGTATCGCCTGAAAATTCATTCATCCATTTGGGAACTTGATTATGCCAAACCAGGGTATGTCCATGGATGCGTTTTTGGTGGTCTTTGGCAAAAGCGACAATCTCATCTCCTTTACTGAAGTCGAAGCGATTGGCTTCGGGGTGGACGAGCATCATTTTCATGTGATTTTCTGCCGTGACGCTTGTGAATTCAGTGATTGCTACGTTTCGATAGGCGTTATTTTCTGATACTAATCTAGGATTTATAGATGCGCCGATGGGGAAATTATATCGGTCTTTGAGGTAAGGTGCTTGTCCATAGGAAATATGGGTCAAGCCGACGAGAATGCCAAAAATTAATGTTTTCATACATAAGAGGTTTCTGCAAGATAGGAATTATTGTTAATTCGTTTGACTGTCCTAACTACTTGCGAATTTCTTTTTTTTATACTAACTCGCTTATACATAGACACAAACGATATGAAAAAAACTTTTCCAATCCTTACCCTGTTAGCTTGTTTGATATCTATATCATTACTTGCTCAATCTCCCAAAGTTCTTGTGGTTACTGCACATCCCGATGATGAGACTGGTTTTTCAGTTACTATGTTCAAGATTACCCACGAGTTGAAGGGTATTGTAGACATGGCCGTTATGACTGATGGAGGTGGTGGATTTGCGGATTCGCAATTGGGTGCCATGTACTATAACTTGGATTTGACAGATTCCGTTGTGGCTCGTACGCATTTACCTATGTTACGGAAACAAGAAATTATAAATGCCGGGAAAATTATGGGGGTGCGCAATATTTATTTTATGGAGCAACCGGACGACTGGTATACCTTGGATGTGAAGCCTTATATCTCGGGTAAAAACTGGGATATTGGCTATGTAGAACGGCGAATGGATCGGCTGTTGGCCGACCGCGAGTATGATTTCATCATCACCATGTTGCCGCATGCGGGCCAGCATGGACACCATAAAACGTCGGTATTAATGGCATTGCGCGCGGTGCAGCGTTACAAAGGTCCAAACAAACCTATCATTATCGCCGGAAGTCCTATGTCGGCAACGAGTAAGCCCACCGAATTCACCCAATTGGAAGGCTATCCAGAAACGAGAATCAATCCCAATACGCCTACCGTTACATTGAATCGTGCATTTCGGTTTAAGGAGAATGATAAAGTGAGTTATAAGATTGTTGCCGATTGGGTTATTGGCGAGTACAAATCTCAGGGAGCGATTCAAGAAAATGGAATTCACAGAACAGATTTGGAAGTATATCGCTATTATGACATTAATGATCCGAAGGGTTTAGTGAAAGTTCAGAAACTATTTGAGGCCTTGGCGAAAAGTGGTTTTGCTGCGCCTGGAAAGTAAACTAGGTAGATAAGGATGGAATAGGCGCATTTCTATTTAGGACACTCATGACCAGTTTTTTGACTGTCAACATTTCCTCGGGATTACTCGATGCGACAAACAGCGTTAATCCCGCTAACGCATCATTGCTAATTAAAGGTTTAGTAGCCGCATTGAAAAGCAACTTGTTTTTAGCTAGAAATAATAGAAAGCTGGCTGCTGCAATGCGTTTGTTCCCATCGACAACCGCATGATTTTTAACAATGAGGTAGAGAAGCATCGCTGCTTTTTCTTCAATGGAAGGGTAAAAGTCGGCTTGCCCCCAACCTTGTTTTATTTGATTAATGGCGCTATCAAATCCGCCATCTTTTATTTTTCCAAAAACCTTTGAATTGAATTCGCTGCACATCACTTTGATAAGCTCTTGATATTCAGTCGGGCTAGGATAGGAGGGAATTGCCGTATGATTTCCATATGTGTCAAGTGCCTCATGGTCATAGTCATCAAGCAACTGTAAGCCTTGATTAAACTGTTGGAGCCAATCAAAACCCTCAGAAGTATGAAGCTTTTCTTCTATCGCCCGACTTAATATGCGAATGCCGTCATGCAGCACTTGGATTTCTTTGTTTTTCTGATTGAGTCGTTTTTCATTTAGGGCAATGCCTTCAATCAAGTACTCTTTTAGTCGCTGCGTGGCCCATTGACGGAATTGTGTACCCTGTTTGGAATTTACGCGGTACCCAACGGATAGGATGGCATCAAGATTGTAGTAATCGATATCGCGAATTACTTCGCGTGTAGCCTCCATTTGAACTGTTGCATTTTTTGCAACAGTTGAGTTTATATCGAGTTCTCCCTCCGAATAAATATTTTTTAAATGCCTTGAAATGACCGATTTATCTCTTTCGAAAAGAGCAGAAATTTGATTGAGACTCAGCCAAAAAGTTTCTCCTTCAAACGAAACATCTATTTGTGTTTTTCCATCGCGTGTCGTGTAGATTTCTATTTGATTTTTCATTTTGCTTTTTTCTAGCAAAACGAATTCGTGTTCATGCTGGTATGAAAAAACCTTTTTTGATAACGAGATTATCAACTAATTGATAATTTGAATTATAAATTTCCGGTCAGGTTTTTAACGCATTTTATTTATCTTTAATGCTTACCTGCATCAACGCTATGAAAAAAACAGCTTTACTATTTCTATTCGTATCCCACATCATTTTTGGCCAAGTGCCTAGTCCCAAATCTCATTTTGGATTTTCAATCGGCGATAATTACCACCTAGCCACTTTTACCCAAACCGAAGCCTACTTACAAAAAATAGCGAAAGCTTCGCCCCGGGTAAAGTTGCAATCCATCGGGAAAACAGAAGAAGGAAGAAACCAATACATGGTCATTGTTTCCGATCCCAAAAACATCAAGAATTTAGCCAAATACAAAGCCATCTCTCAACGCCTAGCACGTGCAGAAGGCCTCTCTGAATCCGAAGCGAAGGCGCTAGCTAAAGAAGGCAAAGCAGTCGTTTGGATCGATGGCGGTTTACACGCCACGGAGACTGTAGGTATTCACCAATGGATCGAATCCATTTACCAATTTACCACACGCACCGACGAGGAAACGAAGCGCATCTTAGAAAATACCATCATCCTTTTTGTACATGCGAATCCAGATGGACAGGAGTTAGTTTCCGATTGGTACATGCGCAAGGCGGATACGCTTAAGCGGTCAACGGAGCACTTGCCCCGATTGTATGAAAAATATATAGGACATGATAATAATCGAGATTTCTACATGATGAATATGAGCGAGTCGGCAAATATGGCGCGCCAACAATACATCGAGTGGATGCCCCAGATTCTTTATAATCACCACCAAACAGGTCCAGAAGGAACAGTAGTTGCCGGACCTCCCTACCGAGATCCGTTTAATTATGTCTATGATCCACTATTAATTACCGGAATCGACGCCTTAGGAGCGGCGATGAGTTCGCGTTTAAATGCGGAAGATAAACCAGGCTATACGATGAAATCGGGATCTGTTTACTCGACTTGGTGGAATGGGGGACTTCGCACGACGGCTTACTACCATAATATTATTGGATTGTTAACGGAAATCATCGGAAGTCCGACGCCACAAACTGTTCCATTGGTGCCGAGCCGTTTGATTCCTAATTCGGCAACTCCTTTTCCGATTACACCCCGGAAATGGTTTTTCAAAAACTCCATCGACTATTCACTTTCGCTAAACTATGCGGTGCTGAATTATGCAACACGCTATCGTGAAGAAGTATTGATGAATATCTACAAAATGGGTCGCAAATCCATTGAACTTGGTTCCAAAGATTATTGGACCCTTTCGCCGAACAAAGTGGAGAAATTGACTAGCATAGCAGGAACCAATCTCAGGTCAAAAAGTGACAGTTTATTTAGTGTCGTTTATAAAAATCCGGAAACACGCGATGCGCGTGCATACATCATCACGGCTGATCAATCGACCACGCGTTTTGCTTTTGTTAATATTTTATTGAAAAGTGGAATTCGGGTTGAGAAAGCAACAAAAGCATTTGAATTCAACGGAAAGAAATATCCGAAAGGATCATTTGTTGTTCAAACCAATCAAGCTTTTCGCCCGCATGTGATTGACATGTTTGAGCCACAAGATCACCCGAACGATTTCCAATATCCTGGAGGTCCTCCGGTACGTCCATACGATTCGGCTGGTTGGACACCTGCCTTTACGATGGGTATTCAGTTTGATCGGATATTAACCGACTTGAGAGCACCGTTGGAAACGATTCCGTATGGCCAACTGCAAATGAGCACGCCTTCATTTGAAGCAGCTAATTTCTATGCATTCCCTACCTCAGATAATACGTCATTTACCTTGTTGAATGACTTATTGAAAGCGGGCGTTGAAGTGACCAAAACAAAAGACGCATTTTATGTCGCGCACAGTTCAGCTGCTTCGTTGATCCTTTCGAAGTCTACGGTGAAGATTACGCCTTTGGCAAATCTTCCTAAACAAGATTCGAAAAAAGTAGGCGCTAAGCGCATTGGTCTTTGGGACGTATATGGTGGTTCGATGCCGTCTGGTTGGTTGCGCTGGATTTTAGAACAACATCATTTTGATTTCAAATTGGTCTTTGCCAAAGAAATCGACAAAGGTAATTTACGCGCTAAATTTGACGCAATCATTTTTGTTAGCAGAGCTATTCCAAGTGTGAAAGTAGAAGCACCCAACCAGTATTCTGGTAGAGAGCCCGTGGAAGCGGACATTCCTGCTGAATATCAAGAGACATTAGGCAAAATTACAGCTGCGAAATCGATTCCTTCGTTGCGTGCTTTTTTAGAGGAAGGGGGAGATATTATCACAATCGGTTCAAGTGCGAACCTAGCTTACCACTTGAATTTGCCCGTTAAAAATGCTTTAGTGGAGGTGGTTAATGGTAAAGAGCGTGATTTGCCAGGTGAGAAATTTTATATCCCGGGTAGTGTGATGCAGGTTGCGGTGGATCATGGGGTGGAGGCCAACTGGGGTATGACGCCAAAAGCAGATGTTTATTTCAGTGCGAGTCCCGTATTTAATTTATCCGCGGAGGCGATTGCGCATGGCAACCTAATTCCATTGGCTTGGTATGCATCAGATAAAACCTTACGAAGCGGATGGGCTTTTGGTCAGACGTATTTGAAGGATGGTATTGCTGCTTTTCAAGCGAAAGTGGGCAAAGGTAACTTGTTCGTTTACGGTCCTGAGATTACTTTCAGAGGACAAACCCACCATACGTTTAAGATGGTATTTAATCAATTGTTTGAAACTAAATAGGTAATGCAAAAAAGATTTTGGGTACTTTTTGTATTGGCTGTATTCTCAATAATTACCTATTTAGATCGAACATCTATATCGATTACGGGTAGTCAAATTACCGAGGATCTTCATTTAACTGAAAAAGAATTCGGGTGGATCATGGGTTCCTTTGCATTCGCATATGGAATATTTGAAATACCTGTTGGCCTATGGGGAGATTTTAAGGGTCCCAAATCCGTGCTCTTTCGCATTGTGCTTTCTTGGTCCGTATTTACGATTCTGACGGGATTTTCGTATTCATTTACCATGTTATTTATCATCCGATTTTTATTCGGATTAGGAGAGGCAGGAGCCTATCCAAACGCTACGATTGTTGTTGCCCGGTGGTTCCCAAAACAAGAAGCTGGTCGGGCGCAATCATTCATTTGGATAGCTAGTCGGCTTGGTGCTGCTTTGGCACCATTCTTAGCAATTTACATTATGTCGATCTGGGGATGGCGTTATGTATTTTACATTTTTGGAGGACTAGGGATTATTTGGGCTTTCTTTTGGGCATATTGGTTTCAGAATGAGCCTAAGGATATGCCTGGTATTGAAGAAGCAGAACTTGCCCATATTGAGTTAGGACGTGAGGTTAAAATTCCTCAAAATAATCTGGCGGTGTTCTTAAAAATTATTAAAACCCCCAATGTCTGGGCCTTAATGAGTATGTATCATTGCCTGCTTTATGGCGCTTATTTTTATCTTTCTTGGATGCCCAAATATTTAAAAAATGGCAAAGGTGTTGACGATGCGCACATCGCTTTTTTAGCCTCATTGCCGTTTATCTTAGGTACTGTCGGTTGTTTTAGCGGTGGTTTTTTATCCGATTTTATCGCCCGGAAAAAGGGATTAAAATGGGGCAGGAGATCTGTGGGAATGTTCGGATTGGTGATGTCGGGTTGTTGCATGCTTGGTTCTACGTTTATCCTAGACCCTACTTTCTCCATTATTATATTAGCTTTTGGACTCGCTTTTAAAGACTTTACCTTGCCCGTTTCTTGGGCTACCTCTGCCGACATCGGCGGTCAAAATTCAGGTGCTGTTGCCGGTGCGATGGGTATGGCGGGCCAGTTAGGTTCTACTGTCATGTCGATTGCCTTTGGCTATATTTTAACCGCCACAGGGAGTTGGGATATCCCCGTTCGCATCATCGGAGTTGTGGTTATTTGTGGAGGTTTACTTTGGTTAAGAATTGATCCTACCAAGAAAATAGCATTCTAGATTTTAAGGAATACTAATTCGACTGTGTTAGAATTTTTTAAGAAAGAAGTGATCAAAAATGATAACGCTATCGATTCAATATTTAAATAAGGGACACCTGTTTTGGATCAAAATGTGAGACTTTATTTTTCACACTAGTAGGATAAAGATTTTTCAATTTGAACTATTTCCCTCAAGATCAATAACTCCAAAAACCGCGTGAAGGTTATCATTTATGGCGGAACCAACAATCTGTTCGCTCCGTTTCGTATAATTTAAAAACGGTATTTACCGGTGATCCTGAAATAAGTTGATCCGCATATTGCGTTCGAGCTAAGTAATTGAACGCACCCATATCGCCGGTATAGGCTGTTTTGTTGTTGGCATTATACCGTTCATGCAATTCACATAGCTTTTCTAGGAAGCCATAGAAACTTGAAAAATGCCCACCAATAATACCACAATTGAGCAATCTATCCTGCCCAAAACGATTTTCATAGGCTGCATAATCAGCAATTTGTTCACGTAAATGCGTGGCGTGATCGCGCATCCATTCATTGTCAAGTACTTTAGCTTCATCTCCACAAAAAATAGCATCGGGTTGATTAATGAATCGTACATCTTCAAACGGATTTGAAATCAGAACAACATCGGAAACATCTGTCACAAAGACAGCGCTTAACGGCGTGTGTTGGTTTTTCAAGTAGTCGAGGTAAACGAAATACCGAAAGACATTGGGGTTGAATGCGGGGTTATGATGAATGCCAACAAATGAAATAAATTCATTGGTATAGGTTTCGCAGGTTTCTTGGCTCAGATTATTATGGAAAAGAACGCCTTTGATTTTAGCTGCTGCTATGGATTCGGCCCAAGATTGAATTAAGGAATAATCGTCATGTGCCAGCGTCACATTTCGATTAACATCAAAAACGCCTGTGATGTGACAGGCCATGATGAGCGAATCGCTTGGTTTGTAAACAGGAAGACTCATTAATCAGAAATGATTAAATTTTCTTTTTTTATGGTCGAGCATGTACTATTAGGGTTATTCCGGTAGTAGATGTAAGTCCTTAACGCCACTTTTTTTGTTGGAAATTGCGCCAATGCCTTTTCATAAAAATGTGAATCTGCCGCAAATCCTCCTTCAAAATCAATCGCATCAAATACGTGTTTCCGACCAAAAAGCGTCCCAAATAATATTACATCATCTAAATGAATATGCTTGGATAAATCGTTTTTATCGGGGACATAATAGTCATCTTGCGAATCAACAATCGTTTCGGTGGTGGAACAAATTAAATCTACATCATGCATTTCGCGCAAACAGGCACTTAAGTGATTTGATTTGTATTCATCATCGCTATCTAAGATGGTTATGAATTCCCCTTGACTATTCCAAACTCCCCGATTTATGGAAACGGCTTGTCCTTGATTGCGATGGCGTATATAAATAATTTTGTCCTCATGCGCTTCCACCAGACGTAACAAAGATTCCCGGTCATTCGTATAACTTCCATCATCAATAATGATTAATTCGAATTGCTGAAAATCTTGATTAAGGACCGAATTTATAGCTCGTTTGGTAACTTCAAAGTCAGTGTTATACAAAGACATTAACACTGAAATTTTTACCGGAATGGACATAAAATAATATTTAGGCTAATTTAACGCCGTAAAATTAGCTTTATAAAGCTTACAAAACTAATGATTTGGAGCGCTTTGAATTTAAGCGAAGGATTTATGCATTACTGCTTTTTCGATTATTTATGAGGTAGAATGCCAAAATAGAGAAAGCAAACCCAATAAAAATCAGAAAGTAATTGATTGGTTTTTCAGCAGTCAGCGACATTCTCAATAAAATAGTCGTAATGATAAAACTTGCATTTCGGAATATCATGTAAAATGAAAAGTGGTACATAAACGAAACAATCAGTAAAAAAACATCCATGAAAATCATTACCGTGAAGAAATCACCGTAAAAAACAGTATTGGGATTGGGGTAATTTTGGTTGGACTGCATCGCGGTATACAATTCCATTACCCAACTACCCAAACTTGAAGAACTTAATAAAAACAATATAATCATCATCATAAATGACATGACTTTTTTGATGGCAACAAAATGTTGAATATCAGTAATGGCCTCTGATCGCTGCGAATTCTTGTAAATCTTGTAGTAAAACATGGTGGCTGCAAGCATCAACAAAGAGGCAATCAAATCATAGACAAGACTTAATAAATGGACATCTTCGATGGAAAGCGCTTTTCCAAAATCTAAATCTGCAATGTCATGGAAAAAACTTCTCAGCGTGATGAGTGTAATTACCTCAAATTGCTTGCCAATAAACTCGGAAATAGATTTGGGTATTATGATAACCAACAACAAGACTTCATAAAACAAAATGAAACTAAAAGGTGTATAAATAGCCTTTAAGTAGCTGTGTTGGAAATCGCTAAAATAGGTAACATTATTCGATAAATATATAAAAGCCAAATGGAGAACAAACGCAAGCAAAGCAAGCCTTAGGATGATTAACTCTACGATTCTTACTCGTTTGGGATTTACGAGATGATCGAAGAATTGACTAAAATTTTCCAGATAACTCAACATATAAACTTACGTTTGGTCAAATTTAGCGCAATCGAAAACCGATTGGGTTTTTATTTAGTCGTAATCTTCTTTGCTTTTGGTAATGGCTTTTCCTCATTTTGTTCCAAAACTTCTATTTGGTCTTGAACAATTTCTTTGAGCGAATTATCAAAATAGACGCCATCTGATTCCATGTCTGCAATGTTACGGTGCATTGCCTTATAAATCAATTTTTTATCTTCTTTTGTTAGCGATTTATTAGATGCAAGGTTTCCAACAAAATTTACTAAGCCAGCCCGAGGGCCTGTTTCTTTTTGGAAAACATAGGTCTCATTTTCCATAACGGCAAACTCCCTGTAAACCGCAATAATAAATACGATAAACAATGTCGATATAATTGCTGTGAGTAAAATAATATCCATATCCATTATTTTTTCAATTTAGAGTTGATAAAATTTAATAAACCTAGGATTGTTGGCGGCCACAAACCTATAAAGATGGCCTTGTCTTTGTCGCCAACTACCAAATACAGGTATTCGCTGACAAAAATGACAATGATGACAACAACGATAATTAGAATTTCTGAAGCTTTAAATTTTTTAAACATGACGAATTTTTTTAGTATAAATCTGTAGTAATTTTTGGAAATATAAACAGATTATTTTTTTGGTTGAATAAAGTTGTAAAACAAATTTAAGGCCGCAGAAATCTGCGGCCTTAAAAAGTTATAGCTTATTATTTTGGAAGTACAACCGTATCAATTACGTGTACAATTCCATTACCAGCTTTCAAGTCCGTAGCAACAACCGTCGCTACACCACCTTTTTCGTCAGTCAATACAACCTTGCCATTTTTAACAGAAGCCGTAATTGTTCCACCGCTAACTGTTTTTAAAGCCAAAGAACCTTTTGCATCTGCTATAGCTTTCACTACAGTTGCTGCATCAAATGTTCCCGCGATTACATGGTATGTAAGTACTTTAGTTAATGTAGCCTTATTCTCTGGCTTTAGTAAATAGTCTACCGTTCCTGCTGGTAACTTAGCAAATGCAGCATTCACCGGAGCGAAAACCGTAAATGGTCCCGCACTTTGTAATGTTCCAACTAGTCCAGCTGCCTTTACTGCCGCTACTAATGTTGTGTGATCTGGAGATCCTACCGCTACATCTACAACTGTTGTCTGTGCATTAGATGCGAATGACAAGCCGATTAAAGCGATTAATGATAAAGCAATTGATTTTAATTTCATTTCTATTTGTTTATGTTCCTGCACATAACTCTTTAATTATCAATTAGTTTTAAAATTAGGTCGATATGGATCTAGGAAATTATCGATTCGTGCCCATAAGCCAGATAGAGGCACTTTAAGTGCCTTAGATACGTATAAATTTATTTTCATACGATATGGTGCACAAAAGCTGCATCAGATTCATTTAATAGAAAAGCACTTTCATTCTCAACGAAATTTGGTACTTATTGATTGCTATTTGGCCTAGGTAGATTTTTCAAAAAGGCCATTACGCGTACATCTATTTTCTTGAAAATCTCGTATTTTTAGTTACTCGAAATTAGCTACCATATCTGAATATGAAATTTCTACTCTTTTTGCTTTTCATACTTGCATCGTCCATCCAGGGTAAGGCCCAGCAGATTAATCTGATGCCCATGCCCTCCTCCATCAAATTGAGTAATAAAAATTTCCGACTTACCCCAAATTTTGCCCTTAGTATCTCAGGAATTTCGGATAAAAGACTAAATAAAGAATCAAGCCGATTCATGCAACGCGTATCCGAGCGAACCGGTCTTTTTTTAAAAACATGGAACATCACAGATAAAAATTTTAATAATCCCTTTGCGCCACTTAAAATTCATTCCCTTAGCAAAGGGGTCGTGCAAATGGACATGGAGGAGTCCTATGAACTCAATATTGACGAATCAAAAGTAACAATTCATGCCAAAAGCGATATCGGTGCCATACGAGCTTTGGAAACTTTATTGCAACTCATTGCATCCGACGCAAAAGGGTTTTATTTTCAGGGCGCAAGCATACAAGACAATCCCCGATTTGCTTGGCGCGGATTATTACTTTCACAGCCCTATCATTTTATGCCAATGGACGTTGTCAAAAGAACGCTCGACGCCATGGCAGTGGTGAAAATGAACGTTTTTCATTTGTACATCAGCGACGATCAAGGGTACACGATTGAGTCCAAAGTTTTTCCTAAACTTCACCAACAGGCATCGGGGGGTAATTATTTTACGCATGCACAAGTGGCTGAAATCATTGAATATGCTGACCAACGGGGCATCCGAGTTATCCCAGAAATTGACCTTCCTGGCCACTCAACGGCTATTTTAACCGTATTCCCTGAGTTAGCATCCACCAAAAAAGCCTATGTTTTACAAGATCATTGGGGGGTGTTTGATCCAACGATCGACCCAACACAAGAGCGCACGTATGTTTTTTTAGATACCCTTCTGACGGAAGTGGCCTCCTTATTTCCAGATCATTATTTTCACATTGGAGGCGACGAAAATACAGGAAATGATTGGGCGAAAAACCAGGATATTCAAGCTTTTATGAAGGAAAATAAGCTAAACGATGCTGTCTCACTGCAAAATTATTTCAATAAACGAATCCAAAAAATTCTCAAGCGCTCAGGCAAAATTACCGTTGGCTGGGATGAAATTTTAATGAAGAAAATGGATGATTCGACAGCGAAACAATATTTTGAAGCTGGGAACTTCAATCAATTAATCGAGTCAGATGTCCCCAAAGATATTGTGGTTCAATCATGGCGTGGCATGGAGGCTTTATTATCCTCCGCAAAAAATGGATATAAAAGTATCCTTTCTAAAGGCTATTACATTGATTTGGTTCAACCCACCTATTATCATTATTTAAACGACCCCATCCCATTTTTAAATAAAGTTATTATACCCGATAGTGAAGCCAATTTCAATCGGTTCGAGTCGGAAATCATTAAAAAAATCCAACAGGGGGAAAGGATTCTGAGCCCCTCAGAAGAGAAATTGATTATTGGGGGAGAGGCCACAATGTGGACCGAGCATGTGAGCCTGGAAACTATTGATTCAAGGCTTTGGCCTAGAACCGCTGCCATTGCGGAGCGTTTGTGGTCGCCTGCTGATGTTCGCGATGTGGATGATATGTACAGAAGATTGGAAATCATTTCACTCCATTTGGAATGGGTAGGTTCGACGCATTTGAAAAACAAATCAATGATGCTGAGGCGCTTAGCTGGATCGGATAACATTCAAGCCTTGGAACCGGTAGTCGAATTTATTGAGCCCCTAAAAGGATACAAAAGAAATGAAGCCAATAACTTTACCAAATATTCGCCCTATACGTTATTGGTTGATGTCGCGATTCCCGACCCAACGGCATTGAGAAATTTCAATAAGCTTTTGGAGTCTTTTCTGCGGATTCCTTCCGATGCTACGATGGAAAAGTTAGTTAAGCAGTTCCAAAAATGGGAAAATAACCACAGCATTATTCAAAAAATGGCAATCTCAAATCCATTGTTGGCCGACCTATTAACCCATTCCGCCTCGCTGCATGCCATTTCTAAACAAAGTGTCGCGCTTCTAAATCTTAAAAAGGCCAAGAAGAAACCGAGCGACTTACAAATCAATGCCTACGCACAATTATTGAAAAAATCCATGAAGCCAGCTGGGTACTGTGAATTATCAATCGCAGAATCCTTACAAAAAATCATTCCTTTTTTAAGGCGAAACTAAATTCAATTTTTCGAAGGTTTGGCATGATATGCTGCTAATCCCTCCATCGGGGATTTGTTAACTGAACCAAATTGCATCTTGAATTTTTGACATGTTAGCTCAAGTATCTGCTTAAAATGGTAGCCTACCGACCCCACGCAATTGAAACTCATTTGTTGATAATCGGGATATTGGCTAACCAAGTTTGTGAAAAAGTCATCAAAGCTTTCCTCCACAAGATTCCGTACATACGGATGTTCCACATGGGCGTGGAGAAAGACACTGAAACTAGCACAAAATCGATTCGCATGTGGTTTAGCGTAAAGCGCATCCATGATGTCGGAGACAGATAATCGATAAGTCTCTACAAATAACGTTGATAGTTCCAATGGAAGAAATCCACGCAAGTAACTGGTCAATAATTTTTTCCCAAGGTAACATCCACTTCCTTCATCGCCTAAAATATATCCCAGTGAATCTATATTTTGAACGATTTGCCCATGACGAAATAAACCACTATTAGCCCCTGTTCCAAGAATAGCAATAAACCCATCCGAATTACCCAGTGCGCTTCTTGCCGCACCCAATAGATCTAGTTCAACTTGAACACGCGCATGGACAAAAAAAACATGCATAGCTTGTTCAATGATCTGTATTTTATCAGGAAAACAGCCCGCCCCATAAAAATAGATTTGTTGGACCTCCGCCGGAGTCACATTTGGCAACATAGCACTTTGCAAGGCATGTACAATTTGGTCTTGGTCTGAAAAATACGGATTGAATCCAATCGTTTCAAATCGATGCTCTTTGCCCTGATGATCCAGTAAACACCAAAGCGTTTTGGTTGACCCACTATCTGCAATCAATATCATACGGCGTCTATTTTAAATTTATTTCCCAAGAGATGGCCATATTTGGCATAATATAGAATAAAACCATAACACGGAATTACTAACCAATAGCCTTGGTGCGGGGAGAATTGATCAGCTAAATAACCATAAATCAAGGGCAATATAGCTCCGCCTCCTATCGCCATGATGAGAAGAGATGAACCAATTTTGGTAAATGACCCCAAGCCATTTAATGCGAGTGGCCAAATTGACGGATAAATAAGCGCGTTAGCCAGGCCCAGTAAGGCAATAAAACTTAGCGATGTCTTGCCCTCCGTAACTAGTGCCAAAAGGCAAAACACAATCCCTGAAAACGCCGAGATTTGTAAAGCCCTCGCCTGAGATATGTATCTAGGGATGAGAATTATTCCGATTAAATAACCTATGAGCATGCCTGATAGGGTAAAACTCGTAAAGAATTTGGCTGTTGACAATGCAATCCCCTGCGAAGCCCCGAAGAGAATAATGCTATCCCCCGCAATGACTTCCACACCTACGTATAAAAATAGGGAAACCGCTCCCAGTAATAGATGTGGGAACTGTAAAATACTCGTTTTTGACGTTTCAGTAGGCCCAACTACCTCATTCTCTTCCGATGCAATTTCAGGAAGGTCGACACGGTAAATATAGGCTGCAATGAATAGTAAAACGACCGTCATCATTGCGTAAGGCGCCATGACTTTATTGGCAATTTCTTGCAGGAGTAGTGCTTTTTTTTCTAAATTATCGGCCGCGCTTTCTAACGCTTGCAAATCAGAATCGTTTAAGATAATCGTGCCTAGGGCAATCGGTGCGATGATTCCAGCTATCCCATTACTGATTCCCATCAGGCTAATTCGTCTTGCAGCACTTTCGATTGGCCCCAATTTAACTACATACGGGTTAGCGGCTGTTTGAAGAATTGCCAAACCACTTCCTTGAATAAATTGACCAATCAAGAACAATGTAAAGGTTCTCGAATATGCGGCAGGAATAAACAAAAGCGTCCCAATCGAAATCAGAATTAAGCCTAAAACCATCCCATTTTTATAGCCTGTTTTTTTCAGTAAAACCGCTGATGGTACCGCCAAGATTAAATACGAAATGTAAAAGGAAAACGCGACCAAATAGGATGAGGCATTTGTCAACTGACACGTAATTTTCAAATAAGGAATTAAGACTGAGCCTAACCAAGTCACAAATCCAAAAACAAAAAACAAAATACCGATCACCCACAGGTTTTTTGCGTAAGGATTATTTTCTTCGGGGACTACGTCCGCTAACCTGACTTGCGCGTGATTCATTTAGTTCGTATAAAATCCAAGGCCATTTTTACACTTCCTTGTTCCATCAAGAGGTCTTTGGCTTTTTCGTATGACGTAATTCCTGATTTTTCCATTAGCATCTTAACAGCCCTGTCGGTTATTTTATCATTAATTAATTTAACATGAACCATTCTATTATCCTCCACGCGACCTAACTGAATCATGGTGGTCGTACTGATCATATCAAAAATCATTTTTTGAGCCGTAGCACACTTCATGCGTGTACTGCCACAAATAAACTCAGGTCCCGTAATCACCTCAACGGGGAAATCCGCATGTGCAGCGATGGCCGACTGCGGATTACTCACAATACAACCTGTCGCTATCCCCTTTTCTTGGCATTGTTTTAAAGCAGCTAATACAAATGGTGTAGTTCCACTGGCAGAAATCCCCAAAACAAAATCCTTTGTTGATATATTTTTGTGTGCCAACATCGCCCAAGCAGCCGTGACATCATCTTCTTTTTCTTCGAGAGCTAGCACAAGATTTTCAGTACCACCAGCTAAAATTGCGTCAATCAAACCGGGTTCAATGCCGTAGGTAGTGGGTAGTTCGATCACGTCAAGAACGGATAGTCGGCCCCCACTTCCTGCTCCAACGTAAAACATTCTTCCACCGGATGTAAGCTTGGCCACGATTTGCTCAATAAGCGCATTTATCGCGGGTAATTCTTTTTCGATTGCATGTGCGACCGACTTGTCTTCTGCATTAATAGCAGCGGTCAATTCTTGAATTGATTTTTTTTCTAAATCTCGATGCGTGCCGACCTGCTCAGTTATTGGTGTCATGTGAACTAATTAAAATGAATGAATTTAAATTTTGATGAATATATTCTTTTGGTATAACATGTACGCCGGAATGAAATTGACACCCACATACATTAATGAAAACATCATACTCGCCACGTTAGGAGCGAATCCTATTTGGGTAGCGCCCTGAAAAAATAATTGATTCAGTGGCAATTCACCCCAAGGTATTCCAAAAAAAAAAGGCGCAAGTAAATCCCCTAAAGTATACACAATGATGGCATTCATTCCATAAATAATGCCAAAATTAGCCCATTTTTGGTATCCCAGTACATCAATGCAATATATCGCGCTGGCCAAGGTCATGGCAGCTAATCCCGATGTGAACATAACGAAGGAGCTACTCCAAAGATTTTCATTTAGGCCAAATTGCCAGTTCCAAATTATACCCATAATAAAAGACACGAAGCCGCCTGCATAGAGCATAATTATTTTCTGTTCCTGCGTACGTTTTGAAAGTAAACAAGTACCCACGAGCATTCCAGTTATGGTTGTGACGAGCGAAGGAAACGTGCTTAAAATCCCCTCGGGATCCCAATTTCCTTGCCACATTTTGCCCGGTAAAAATTGTTGGTCTACCCACGCTGCCAAATTAATACCCGGTTCTAACATCACTTTGCCATACCCCGGAGTCGCAATTGTCGTCATGGCAACACCGTAGGCGATGAGAATTATGGCTCCAATGATTCCTTGTTGTTTCCAATTCGTATGTAAAAACAAGACACTACAAAGCAGAAAAACAATGGCTATTCGGTGCAGGGTACCTGTCCATCGCACTTCTTCCCAACTAAAATTTTCAATAAGTCCAATGGTATTTAAAAACATGCCCAGTGCAAAAATCTTTCCTGCCCGGATCAAAATTTTCGAATACATACTACTTGGTTTTGCCCTGGCTTTAAGCCGACGGCTATAAGCAAAAGAGATGGAGACGCCCACAATAAATAGAAAAAAGGGGGCAATTAAATCGGTGAACGAAATTCCCCACCAATGCGTATGCGATAAAGGTTTAAAAACATGCGCGTCGTTGCCAGGAAAGTTCACTAAAATCATCGCGGCAATTGTGAATCCGCGGAATGCATCTAGTGAAAGTAGCCGTTTATCATCCATAATTTTCATCGTTTTACTTGATGCATATTTTATATGAATTTCAGCTTCCAATAATTGAAAACTATTTTTTCTGTTTTGGCGCGCTGATTACGTTTAAATACCTGCCCATCCAGTAAGGTAATAACCAAATATCACCGGCACTATGCTCTGAATTTCCATTGCTTCGGGTATAATCCATTGTAAACATATTTCCATTGTGGCGCTGAATAGGTCGCTCATCTGGAGGCAAAACATGTTTGGTTGTTTGATTTCGAAAATTTGGTTCCAATTTTTCTATGTCACCTCTGTGGCTATTTGCTATTGCCCAATCCACTAAGTCAAGTGGATGTTCACGTAAATACCAAGCCGCTTCGTCTAAATCAAATTTTTGCGTCCCTGTCAGCGCCGTAAAAATATTCCAAGCACCTTCTTTTTCAGGCCGTTCAATTTCCCAATGATCCAGAATTGATTGCTTAAAACTAGCTTTCAATGTATCATTTAATGCATAGCGATATAAACCCCAGTAGCCAACAAAATACATTTCATCGTCGGAATGATTCCAACCATCCGAAAGGTTTTGGGCATGTGGATCTGCGTTTGTGGGTGCATGACCAATTTCTTTCATTGGTCGCATCAAATTTTCATAGTACCCATATTTTTGCATGAGTTCGAAGGCCTTTTGTTTGTAAATCGGTTTTTTTGTAAACCGATAGGCTGTTTGCAACATCGCTACGATATTGGAGGAATTGAGCTTGCGGTCCCCCACATGAATGGAAAATCCATTTACATAGTCCGGATTCCATTTTCCCCAAAGGGTTGGTTTTCCATCGAAATCAATGAGGTACAAATTGTTTTTGATGATGTGCGACATCAACGTATCTATCAAGACAATTGAACGTTTTTTAAGATCCGGAACATCTACGAGTTCGGCGAGCGCACCAAAAGCAAAAATATGGCCAATTACCTCATCTGAGGAGGTTGTCGATTTCCAATCCCACTCAGGTTCAGGTGAATGTTGCCAGCGTTCTGGATCCGAAAGTTGCGAAATAAAACCGCGTCTTTCATAAGATCGAGCAGGAAATCCAGGGACAGGATTTACGGTGTATAATCGTTCCATAGACTCAAATGCCTCACGTATATTTGCTAATGCCTCCGCTTCTTTAGTAACTGCATACCTGAATATTTCTCCACCCAAATACATCGATGTCCACAAGCCATCGTTATCCGAATCTGATAAATAACCTGTGTTGACATTTCCATGGTCCATTCCGTTTAAATGGGCATTAAATCCATGGCGAATGTGCCTTTCTCGCACTTGAGCCTCATAATACATGGCTTTTTCATGTAAGGTCATCGACTTAAAACAAATCTGACTCAATCCTGTATTACACAAAATTAAAATTGAATTTTTAGGGCCCTCTGAAATAGCAGTAACGTGGTTACCTGTTAGCCAGCGCTCCCCTTGGTAGTAATCGAATTTGCCATCTTTTCGCAAAGCAAATGCCCCATTCATAGAACCAAACCAAACTTTATCGCCACTAATTTTAACCGCTGTTATAGATTTTACCGGAATTTTTTGTTGGAGCTCACCTTGTTTTTGAGTCAACAAATCAATTTTAAAATAGCCTTCAGTCGTACCTATAATTCCTGCGTTTGCTTGTATGTCAAAAGCAGTGAAATTTTTACCCGACGTCCATAAGGTTAGTTGGCCTAATAAAGGATCAAAACGGTGTAATCCGCGCGTTGTTAATACCCAAAAATGTCCAGCCGTTGGATCATGCCGAATGGCTAATACGGTATCGTCGCTTATCTGGGTTTTAACAAGCGTTTTTGAATTTTTAACTAAATGCAATTCGGTTCCATCACTGATCAAAAATGTAAAATCTTTTCCTCCGGCAATGATGTGGGCTTTTGCCAATTGGTGTGTCGAATATAATGTGCCTGCCCACGCATGACTAAAAATGGCTTTATCATCCATGAAAACAAATTGATTTTCATAAACGGATAGACTCTGAATTTTCTTGGTGCTACTGGTACGATTCCGCTGATCCACGCCTAAACTTCCCGGATATAAAAACTGGCCATCATGGGGAAGCATTAATCCAGCGGAGCCCCAAACTTTTATCCCAGCATTGCGGTCTGAAAAGGCTGATTTTAACGCCATTTGGCTGTCTTTAGCATAATATTTGATGCTGTAATCTTGTATGAATGGCTGATCTACATAAATAGGTTGAGCTGATTTTTTTTGACCGAAACCATAGGTACTTAAAAACAATAAAATAATTCCAAACGTGTTTTTCATCTCACTAATTTTAAAAGGTATGTATTTGGGCGTCTAGTCGGTATGATGGCTAGGTAATTAGCTAATTTTCGCATGCATATTTCGTGTTAATTAAAAATCCATGCGATTTCAAACTCATGGATCTTGTGGTTTAGGGCTCTCTTTAACTAATTTCAGGGCTTGTTCCATGTAAATTTCTGCTGTCATTTCACCCAAGGAAGTTTGTGATACATATTCATAGCGTTTGAATGAATTAAAATCGACTTTGGCCAACATATACCCAAAGGCGTCATTCGTTAATCCAAAAAGAAATGGCATTTTGGTATTCATATTTCGTTTGACGTAATAGCCCACATTGGGTAAGGCCTCGCCGGGAACTGTTAAAATTTGGGCGGGTCCAATATTCAACAGATTTAACTGCGTTGTTACGAAATTTTCTTTTCCCCCTACGAATTTCAATGGCGATTTTTTCAAAATATAACGCATGATTTCGGAGTCAATGGGGAATTCTAATTTCCGAGAGGTACAATAAATTGTCGGGTTTTTAAGTACTGGCGCTTCCGAAACAATTCGCATCGCTTCCGTGGCTAAAAGTTCCCCAATTCGAATGCATTCCTCCCAATTATTCGCCTCTTTTTGTTGTTGGCCCTCCTTCACATACGTTAATCGCGTATCCGCCGTGATCATTCCCCCTTGAGCGCCATTCATAAACAACGCAATTCCTCCAATCGTCTCCTCGATTTTTTGATACATGGGGCCTATCATGTCTGGACTCAAAATGCCTCTTGAGTTGCCCAAAACCTCCGGATGTACGGCATAATTGACAAGCGTCGCGATGGGCTTTCCCATCCGTGGACCCGAACTTGCAATTGCTTGAATAACACCACAGCGTGGGTCATAAAGGGCAGGCGCGTAATAATTATAAGCTATTTTACCTTTTGCTTCGCCCATGCCAACTTTTAATGTGGCAGGCTGCAAGGTGGTTGTGGCCTCATTAACCGCATCAGCAATTTGCTGGACACACCAATCCAAATAGGCTAAATCCGCATAGCTTTTTCCTGATGCATCGGGAAATCCATAGGCATCAGGAGCGCTGTGAGTATGTGTGGCACCAATCAAGATATTTTCGGGGAGGATACCCTTAATCAGGGCTCGCGAACGATTTCCTAAGATGGAAGTCCAACCCAAATTGTCAATATTAACAATGGCAAAACGCTGTGTGCCTTGCTCAAATACCATGGCGCGGACAAATAAATCTCCGCGTTTTTCAGTAACCGGATGAGGAACGCCAATGCCCCCAGAGACGGGCAATAATGGGTTTGGTGTGATAATTCTGAGCGCAGCACCTACACGGAGGTTTTGTGCTTGAATTACTCCGGTCACCATGAAAAAGAAAAAACCTAGGAATGCTAGGGCAGAAAAATGAAATAAAAACTCGGTTTTTAAACTAGCAGGCTTTTGTTTGAACCTAATTAAATGACTTAGCAGGAATTTCATAGTTGGGATCAAAATAGATAGAGGCGTTAAATTTGTGATTTAGCTAATTTATTAAATAAATTTAGTGGAAAATTTCTAAACCTATCAACATGCTCAGTGATTTACAAACGGAAGCCTATCATCGGGATGGTTTTGTTCAGGTCCCACAATTCTTTTCGCAAGAAGAAATTCTAATTTTATTTCAAGTTGCTACCGATGAGTCGGTGGGTAAAAATGCCTTTGACCTAAATGACCAAGATGGCAAAAAAACGAAGTTGACGCTCTGGTTTCATGCGGGGGATGATTCTTTCGGCTTGATGTCACGCTGTGCACGGATGGTCCATGCAGTTCAGGATTTATTGGGAGCTGGTGAGGTGTGTCATTTTCACTCTAAGGTGATGCAAAAAGCACCTAAAATAGGGGGTGCGTGGGAATGGCATCAGGATTATGGGTACTGGTATAAAAATGGATTTTTGTTTCCAGATGCGATGATTTCGGTGATGGTGGCGCTGACAGATGCGACCATTGAAAACGGGTGTTTACAAGTTTTAAAAGGAACGCATAAAATGCAGCGATTTGAGCATGCTTTTGCGGGGGAGCAGCAGGGAGCAGATATGGATTTTGTCCGGGAGGCAGAAAAGATTTCGGAACGCGTTTATTGTGAATTAAAAGCGGGGGATGCCTTATTTTTTCATCCTAACCTATTACATCGCTCAGAAGCAAATCTGTCGGAAACGGCGCGCTGGTCCGTAATTTCTGCCTACAATTTGGCCTATAATAAGCCGTTTCGTGAGAAAAATGATTCCTGCATTACGCCCGTATCGGTGGTGCAAGATGATGCGATTATCGCCTCGGGTAAGCGTGCGGTTACGCAGGCAGATTTTTTAATTAAAGAAAAAGAAATTACATTAAATATTACCTAACATGGCAAAAGTTTGTATTCTAGGAGGTGGGTTCATTGGGCGTTTTTATGCGGATTCATTAAGCGGTCGGCGCGGCCGGGACCACGTATCAGTCGTCTATGCACGTAAGGAAGAAACGGCCATTCGTTTTGCTAAGGATTATGCTGTTCCTGTTTTTTTGACCGATATGGAAGCGGCGATTGCGCACGCGGACTCAGAATTTGTGGTGATTGCTTTGCCTAATTTTTTGCATGAGGAAGCGGTCATGCTTTGTGTCAAACACAAAAAGGCTGTCCTGTGCACGAAACCGCTCGGTCGGACGGCTGAGGAGGCACTTCGCATGACGCAAGCCTGTGAGGAAGCCGGGATTTTTGCCGGTTATTTGGAAGATTTATGTTATACACCCAAATTTTTAAAGTCATTAAAAAGTGTCCAAGAGGGGGCTATTGGCCGAATTTTATGGGCAAAATCGCGAGAGACACATCCGGGGCCGCATGCCGACTGGTTTTGGGATTTGGAAAAAGCGGGTGGGGGAGCGATGTTGGATTTAGGTTGTCATTGTGTTGAGATTGCGCGTAATTTTATTGGGAAGGATGTTTTGCCTGTGGAGGTGATGTGCTGGGCAGACACGCAAGTAAAGCCGATCGATGCGGAGGATCATGCCATTGGTTTGGTAAAATATGAAAATGGGGCCATTGGTCAGTTTGAGGTTTCGTGGACTTTTCGTGGCGGTATGGATTTGCGGGATGAGGTCATGGGTACGGAAGGAACCATCTGGGTCAATTCATTTTTACGCACAGGTTTTGAGATGTTTACTAGTGGGGTGGGGGACCATTATGTGGCCGAAAAGGCTGAAAGTTCTTCGGGCTGGCAATTTCCAGTTGGCGATGAAGCACACGAATTAGGTTACCCAAACATGTTTAATGACATGTTTGATGCGTATGAGCAAGGAACGACTCCTCGCGAAACCTTCTATGATGGCTACGTAGTCAATGCAATTTTAGATGCAGCCTACACCTCCGCAAAAACAAAAATGTGGGAGCCAGTGAAATTGCCGTTATGGCGGGGCCAGCGGGGTCTTCAAAAGCCGTCAGTTTACCAATCTTACGATGCTGAACATTGGCTTATTAAAGAAGAAATTCTTCCCAATGGCGATAAAAAGACGATTTTAAAACATAAAACTACCGGGGAAATTTCAGAGTTAGAACAATGGAAAAAATGATTTTTTAACTGATTCCTAGGTGTAAAAAATAATTGCCTAATTCGGTAACCTACTTTTCTCCAAATCCGTTATCTTTTTCTGCATTTTTTGGCGCATGCTTAATGCCACCGACTTGTATTTTGGGCTGTTGATGAGGTTGTTTTTTTCCAAAGGGTCTTTAGAAAGGTCATATAACTCTTCATGCGCTACGTCATCGCGGTAACGGAAATACTTCCATTTTTTAGTCCTAAATCCCTCACTGGCGGCAATTATATCCACTTTCCACAAATGTTCACATAAAAATTCAACTCTCGATTTTGCAGGCGAAGCGGCTTTGGTGTACCCCGATAAATTTATTCCTTGCCACGAGGACGGTTGGCCTACTCCCGCAAATCCAAAAATGGTAGGTGCGATATCAATATTCAAAACCTCATCCTCAATCACACGATGTTTCGGATTTCTTGGATCATAAATCATCATGGGAACACGCAAAGAACGATCATACATAAGCCACTTATCGGCCAGTTGGCGCTCCCCTAAAAAGTATCCATTATCCCCCAAAAAGATAATGATTGTGTTTTTATCTAAGCCTTTTTCGGCGAGCAGTCGGCGAATTTTGCCTATCTCTAAATCTATACCCGAAATCATTCGGTAATATCCTTTGACGCTTTTCTGGTATTTTTCGGGGGTGTCGAAGCGCCATAGCCAACGGGTATGATTTTCGCCGTTTCGAACATAGGCTGGTTGGGCCATGAAATCGGCATCCGAGCCCATAATGGGCGGTGGAATAACAACGTCTTTGTATAAAGAATCCACTTCTGGTTGCCAAAAATATTGATCTACCGCGGGGTCATGGGCATGCGGTGCACTGAAGCTTAAAGACAGGCAAAAAGGTTTATCTTCGGGTGCATTTGAAATAAAATCCATTGCTTTTTGCGCCGTATATCGGGTTAAATGAACGCTATCTTTTCCAAGGGTCTTGTAGAAATACCCCCGATAATCTTTGTACTTGGTATTTCGATCATAATTTTCGCCCTCATCAAACATGGACTTAAATAGAGGATATTCCACCCCAAATTTCCCAAAAAATCCCGTGTAATATCCTGCCTTTTTTAATAAAACGGGGTACGAATTATCCGCATATCCTTGCTTCAGGTTGCCTTGTTGGAATGTATATAAATGCGTTCTTTCATACAAACCGGTTAAAATACTTGCCCGACTGGCCGCACAAATGGGCGTTGTGACAAAAGCGTTTTTAAAATAGATTCCTTGGCTGGCCAATTTATCCATTTCGGGCGTTTTGATAATTTTATTTCCAGCGTAGCCCATCGCATCAGCGCGTTGATCATCCGTCAGAATAAATATTATATTGGGCTTTTTGGATTGCGCTTCTGCTACATGTGCAGCGAAAAAATAAACACAAAATGCAAATGAAAAGCCCAAAGGCTTGATGAATTTTTTTGTAAACATAGCGTGTGACAGGTGCTTCATTTGTTTTATTTGGGACTAGGATAGCCCGATGATGTGTCTAAAATAGGTAATCCCTGGTAATTGATTTTTACGTAAGGTACGGTTTCAGTCGCATCGATTACATAATTCCATTTTTTCACATAGCTTAAACCGGGTAAAAATTCATCTTTGCGCTTTTTTAATTCGTTCCATAAATCGATATCCAATTTGGTTTGAATGGCGGCGACTGCGGGTTGGCCAACTAAGTTATTGAGTTGAAAAGGGTCTTTTGTTCGATCAAACAATAGCCACGGCCCATTTAAATCACGCACGTAGGTATAATTTTCAGTCATTAGGCCTCGGTATTCTTTGCCTCCTCTTGCGCGTGTCCATTGGCCAAATGGTTGCACGCAGGAAATTAAGGTATGGGTTACATCATTTTTCTTTTTACCTAGTAATATGGGTGCAAAATCTTTACCCTCAACTGATTTGGGAACATTGATTCCAGTAAGTCCGAGGAGCGTGGGCATAATGTCTGGCGAATTAATCAGTATGCTGGATTTTTTCCCTTTTGGCCCAAAGGCTTTCGGATAATGGATAAGAAAAGGAACTCGAATACTTTCGTCATAGGGTTGTTGCTTATTCCATGCGCCATGGGACCCCATTAAATCACCGTGATCTGCCGTAAAAACAATAATCGTATTGTCGGCTAAGTTTTGTTCTTTCAGCGTTTGACGAAGTTGGCCTATGCAATCATCAATCGCCGTCATGTGTGCATAATAGCCTCGAAGATCATTTTGGACTTTCTCCACTTTATCAGCGGGAACATTATCCCGAATGGTGAAGATTTTATTTTCATACATTTTCCGATATTTTTCTGGGGCTGTTTGGTAAGGGTCATGGGGCGATCCGATGGAAAGCACTAAAAAGAATGGATCATCTTTTTTCGTCTGACTTTTCAGGTATTGACAAACATCTTGCGTTTGAGCGATGGCATCATAGGTTTCCCAGACTTTCTTAACCGGAGAGTTCCCTTCATAATAGGCCGAATTGTTATAGTCATGCGTACATTCTAAGGCTTTCCAATAATCAAAGCCTTGTTGGCGACTCGCAGGAATATACGAGCTGCGCCCATGCCCATCCACATGCCACTTGCCTAGATAGCCTGTTTGGTATCCATTTTCTTTGAATACTTTTCCGATGCTCGTGCGGTTTGTGTCCAGCAAAACATCATTCATAAAAACGCCGTGCGTTAACGGGTATTGACCCGTTAAAAATGAGGCACGATGAGGTGAACAAACCGGCATCCCGGAAACGGCATGTGTCAGATTAACACTTTGATTTGCTAATTGATCTAAATGGGGTGTCATTACATTTTTATCACCCGCATAGCCCACCGACTGGGCTCTCCACTGATCTACTAAAACATATAGAATATTGGGCTTTTTGTCTTTTTGGGCTAAAGTTGTGTAGCTAAAGCCAACAATAAAGAATATAAAAAGAGCTCCTGTGATGTGATTTCTTTGTTTCATAGGTATCTGATTAGTAACCTGGATTTTGAGTTAATTTATTAATAGAAACCTCACTTACAGGTAAAGGAGCGATTAGCTTGTTTGAATTTAAGGTGTAAGATTCAGGATACAAAAATACCTTGGCAGCTTTTTCTCTTTTACCATGAGCGGTCATCACCTCTGTCGCTTTACCAGTTCTTTTCAAATCATACCACCTTTGATTCTCAAAACAAAATTCAGTTTGTCTTTCTTTGGCAATTAAAGCACGTAGACTAGCCGCATCATTTAACGTAATAGGACTTGAAAGACCTGCCCTGTTTCGAACTAGTTGAATGCTTGGAATTGCTTGGCTAACTTTTCCTTGTTCAACTAAAGATTCCGCATACATTAATAATACATCTGAATAACGAATAATTGGCAAATTATCGCCACAGCGGTTATCAGGTGCGGAAATAGGTGCTTTATATTTGGCACAATAAGGAATGGGTTTAACTTTGTTATCCCAGTCTAAACCATTCCAAATTCCGATCGAAACGGCTTTGCGTTTATCTCCGACCTCAAAAGCATTAATTAGATCATCAGTAGGTTGATTCCAGCCCGCCGAAATGATATTAATATTAGGCCGGCGTGTTATTGCCCCTCCAGATGTATGTGGAGCAAATGTAAATATGAAGTTATTAGCTAATTCGGGGCTATTTTCAGAATATTGAATAGCAAAAATAGTTTCTTTATAATCTTTTTTTGCTGGATTAAATAGGTCTGCATACTCCGGTAATAACGCATATTTTCCAGACGACATGACGGTGTTCAATACTTTTTCAGCCTCTACAAAGTTTCCTGTAGTCAAGTAAACTTTACCTAATAAGGCTAGGGCTGACATCTCATTTGCTCGACCATTTTCCTCTACATCTTTGGCTTTGGCAAAAGATGCAGCAGCATCTCTTAAATCTAAAATAATTCGATCATAAACCTGAGTGTCTTTAGATCTCTTTATTTCGACAGCAGCTTGCGATGTAGTAGGTTCTAAAACTAAAGGGACACCACCAAACTGCCTAACAAGATTAAAATAATACAGTGCCCGTAAAAATAGTGCTTCTCCTTTAGATCGATCTTTTAATGATAATTTAGACCAAACCGTAGCAGGACGATCTATTTCGCTCAGTAATTTATTACAACGTGTAATCCCGTTATACGATAAGTTCCAAAAACCTGAATAGACTGTATTATCAGATGCCAAAATAAATTGATCAATGACGCCTCTTGAAGCCTCTCCAGTTCTAATGTTATTTTGAAAACTTGCATTATCTGAAATTAATTCAGCTAAAATCCAATGCTGATTTTTTTCATAATCCCTCATGGGAACATAACATCCGTTTGTTAGTAAAACAAACTCGACATCCGTTTTATAAAAACTGCCTTCACTTAGCGTTGCTTTAGGATAAATCTCTAAGAAATTATCTTTGCATCCACTAAATATGATGAGAGCAAAAATTAAAATGATTAAATTTTTCATATTGTTATTCAGTTTATTCCTTTAAATTAAAAGGACAGGTTAAGGCCTAATGATGTAGTTGTGGCTAAAGGATAAGATGTCATATCAAAGCCCTGAGACAATGTATTGTCAATATTTCTTGATTGCGCTTCTGGATTAGCACCTGAATAGTTGGTAAACATAGCTAAATTCCTACACGTCAGATAAAGTCTACAAGATTCAAATAGTTTCGATTTTTGAACCAAACTAGATGGAATGGAATAACCCAAAGTTACATTTGAAACACGTAAAAATGAGGCATCTTCGACCCAACGAGTATTAACGCGGTGGCCCCAACTAGGTGTTAATTTGGGCACACCATATAGCATTGGGTCACCTGGGTTTTGTGCACTTCGCCAACGATTTACAAAAACTTTACTTACATTAAAGAATCCTTGTAAATTATCCGTTGTTTGTCTCAAACCATTCATCACTTGTCCTCCATACTGACCGTTCAGAATGACTCCTAAACTAAAGTTTTTGTAAGAAAAGTTATTTGAAAATCCAAAGATAAAATCTGGATGCGGACTCCCTAGCATACTATAATCAAGAAAGTCACTAATGAGACCATCTCCATTAACATCTTTATATTTTGGATTACCTTCATACACTTGCGCTGTCTTAATAATAGCAGGATTTGCAATGTCCGCGGCTGAATACACTCCTTCCATCACAAATCCAAAAAATTGACCAATCGGTTTGCCTACAACGGTCACGTGTGTAGGAAGTCCATCGTTATTTCCCGATAAGACACGATCACCATTTTCATTTAGGGAGAGTACCATGTTCCTATTGACGGCAACATTTAAGTTTAAATCCCAATTAAATTTACCTTGAATAGGGCTTGCGCTCAAGGAAATCTCAACACCCCTATTTCGAACGGTTCCTTTATTTACAATTTGGGAATTAAATCCTGTAATCGCTGGAATAACATCATTCAAAAGCATATTTGCACTTTCCCGATTGTAATAGTCTAAAATCAAGCTTACTCGATTATTAAACAATTCAATATCTAAACCTGTATCAAACTGATTGGATTCCTCCCATGTTAAGAAAGGATTGGAAATTCCAACGAATGAAGCCGAAACCTGATTTCCCCCAAATACATAAGCTCCTGGATTAATGGAAGCTAAAGAAGAATAGTTACCAATATTATTATTTCCACTTTTACCTAAACTAGCTCGCCATTTTAAGCTAGATATAATTTTACTATCCTTTAAAAAGTCTTCTTCAGATATCCGCCATGCAACACCAAATGACGGGAAGGCAGCGTATCTATTTTTAAAACCAAATCTGGAGGATCCATCCGTTCTTAAAGTTGCTGTAACCAAATATTTATCAGCAAAAGAGTAATTAGCCCTACCTAAATAGGAAATTAAACTCCATTCTTGCGCATTTTCACCCCATGAACTAATGGCTTGAGCCGCGTTGATTGTTTGTATTAAATCATTTGAATATGGAGAAGCATTTAGGTTCAAACCACTTGTATTGCTACGTTGCGTAGTGTAACCTATAACCGCATTAAATCGATGTTGCCCGATGTTTTTATTGTAATTTAACGTATTCTCAATTAGCCAATCAAACGTTTCAGACCTAGAATTAGAAGACCTACCAGTGCCAGGAATCGGCGGAACATTGGCTGTTGATGTACCAATTGTACTCGGTACAAATTGATTGAATCTAGACGATGAATAAATGGTATTTAAAGATGTCTTAAACTTTAAATCTGGTAAGATATTCCAATCGATGAATACCGATCCCAAACTTTGAAATTGCTTTTCTAATTGACTCGTATTTTGCAACAAGAATAAAGGATTAACAAAACTCCACGCTGAATGATATTTACTCTGAGGGGATCTTACATACGGATTTAATTGGCCATCCGCCATGTAAGGAGACATGACTGGATTAGCCCAAAGCGAGATACCAATCACATCACCTCGATCAGAATTGGTATTCGTCCGATTTTGATCAACCAGAGAGTTAAGAAGCGAACCGCCAAAAGTAACTGTTTTACTAAGGTTAGATTCAAAGCCAACTTTACTTGTAAATCGCTCGACGCCTGTGAACTTCAATGCTCCATCTTGTTTATAATAACCAAAACTTGCATTTATTTTAGAATCCTGCGTACCTCGTTGAATACTTAAATTGTGTTCTTGAATAGGGGCGGTTTGCAATAATAAGTCATACCAGTCCGTTCCATTGCCAACCAATTGGTCTATATTTTGATATTCAAGTGGATAATCTGCTACTGTTGATTTTCGATTTTCAGCTCTCAATACGGCTATGTCAATTTTATTTCTCTGCAATTCAACAAATTCTCGCTGGTTCATTAATTCAGGCCGTCCTTTTTGAGGTACATCTTGTATACCAGTCATTGAAGAAAAGTTGATTTGTAATTTGCCGTACTGACCCTTTTTAGTCGTAATCATTATGACACCATTGGCTCCTCTTGAACCATATATAGCCGTGGATGAAGCATCTTTCAATACAGAAATGGACTCAATATCAGTTGGATTTATCAATAAAAGGGGATTAAAATCACGATTTAATCCTGCAGAATAAGGCATTCCATCGATTACATACAAAGGCTCATTCCCTGCTCCTAGTGAACCACTACCTCGTATACGAACAGATGTTCCTGCACCTGGCTGACCTGATAATTGTTGAATTTGCATACCTGCAACTTGTCCAATCATCTTTTGATCAATCGTTGCAACAGGTAAATCTTTAATTGTATTTTGATTAATGGTGGCCACGGAACCAGTTAAATCCTTCGCTCTTGCTGTTCCATATCCCACGACCACAACTTCAGATAACTCTTGTAAATTATCATCTAAACTAACATTAATGATTGATCGGTTTCGAACTGTTTCCGATTTACTGGTCATGCCAACCGATGAAAAAACTAGCACTGCGGTTGCTCCTGAATTTACTTGGATTGTATAACTCCCATCGGCACCTGTAATACTACCGTTGGGGGAACCTTTTACGGTTACGGAAACTCCTGGAATTCCCGAGCCATCAGATGAACTAACTTTTCCTTTCACCTGCATACTTTGTGCAAGTCCTTGGAAAAGCGTTAACATCGTAACTAATGTTATTAGAATTTTTTTCATAGAAATTTAGATTCTTTAAAATATTATTAAAAAGTAAGTGCAATTAGACAATTTATTAATAGGCAACTATCCTTATTTAATTAAGGATAGTTATAATTTTTATTAGATTTTTACAAAAAAAGCAGCTTTAGCGTATGCTATGCAAATCCAACTAATTGATTTCAAGCCTATCTGACCATCTTTATTTGAGCTGACTAAGCTGAAGCATGATAACACCAGTTAATCACTCAAAAACCAGATGTAAGAATTAGGTGAGATATCAAATTCCAAGTCAATATCTTTTGATGGACGTAATGATGCGGTTCGTATTGTCCCCTATTTAGATGTAATTTTTGCTGTCTTTAAAATTCCCGTATAGTAAAAAGGCAAGGAGACCTTCCGCTTTATTACTTCATTCGTCGGATTATACAGTATCACAAAGCCCTTATGAATTCTATGTGGATTAACAAGAATAAAT
This sequence comes from Spirosoma fluviale, assembly GCA_945883625.1. Lineage (GTDB taxonomy): Bacteria > Bacteroidota > Bacteroidia > Cytophagales > Spirosomataceae > Aquirufa > Aquirufa fluvialis_E. The sequence continues at coordinate 89,974 of CAMCXW010000002.1, read as the reverse complement.
CCATCCCAATCTCTGCCGTCCGTTACTTGTTTAAAGTAAAAAGGAATAACCGCAGCGTCTTACTTGCTATATAAAAAGAAGAAATAGGATTGACTCTCAGGACAATTTCTACATTCTCTATATATTAATTTTTCAATCGCGTTTCTGTAGGTGTATATCCAATTCGGTGGCTCATCACGTAAAGCGAATCCCCTTTATTAATGGTGATTGGTTTGGTATATACCATCCAAGTTTCCTTCGAATTCTTTCTATAACCAATCGACGCGCCGGGTGTAGGGCATGAAAGCTGAGCTTTCCCAGCCACGATGTCCACCTTTGTTTGGTCAGTTTTCGGGGGATTGGCTTCTCCCTTCCACCAAAGTTTCAGCATATCTAATTCAGGCATTTCACCGAGATCGCCATAGCGTTTAACCCAGTCCAAATGCTTTTTGCGCAGTTCTGCCAACTTATTTTTATACGCAGGGTCCGAAGCCAAATTAGTAAATTCATGCGGGTCATTTTGCGTATCAAATAATTCCTCTACAGATTTTGTGGGCCTAAACCATTTTAATTGCGTTTCATTTAGTTTTCCGGCAGCTTTGAGTGCCAACATATGCGTCATTAATGGATTTTGTAGTCGGTATTTAATCGGTTGATAATACGATTTTTCAGGCATGTAGTTGCGAATGTACTTGAATCGACCGTCGCTCACGGCACGCACTCGGTCATATTCAGCATCCATCCGATCACGTGCTGCATAAATGTATTTTCGTTTTGCCTTTGCTTGTTGGCCCCCTAAAAAAGCCTGTCCGTGTATTTTTTGTGGAATTTTTACGCCCGCTAAGGAAAGGACGGTGGGGCCCATGTCAACAAAACTAATGAGTTGATCATCTACTTTTCCTTTAGGCAAATGAGGGGACTTAATTAACAACGGGACTTTTAGGCCACGCTGAGATAACTCACGTTTTACAAAGGGCATTCCATCGCCATGATCGCTGTAAAAAAATATAATACTTTCCTCATACAAGCCATCTTCTTTTAATTGCTTGATGATTTCGCCAACTTGTTGGTCCATCACCATCACATTCGATAAAAAACGCGCGATGGTTTTACGGCTGACGGAATCATCGGGATAGTACGGTGGTACGAGCACGTCCTTGGGATTTACCAAAAGCGGCTGCTTTTCCCGAGCCCAAACTTGGGATTCATGCGTTGTTTCTATGTTAAAAACAGAAAAGAAGGGTTGGGATTTGGAAGGGCGCTTTCGCCAATGAGCTCGCTTGCTGCTCTCATCCCAAGCGGTAACGGGTGCTTCAAACTGATAATCTTGTTTTGCGTTATTGGTACAATAATATCCCGCCATGCGCAGGTATTCTGAAAAACATTTCACACCCGCTGGAATTACAGCGGAATAGGGTTTTAGACCTGCGGGATAATCATCTTTGGCATTGGCAGAAAATCCTAAGGTGCGCATGTGCTGTCCACCAATAGCCGTTTGATAATTACCTGTAATTAGAGCGCAGCGGCTTGGAGCGCAAACACCAGCTGTGGAATATACTTGGGTATAACGTACGGCCTCTTTTGCCAACTGATCTAAAACGGGGGTTTTGGCCACTTTTTCTCCATAAGAACCTAAATGAGGGGACATATCTTCGCAGACAATCCAAACAATATTGGGTTGTTTTACGTGATTTTTAGGTTGATTTGGTCGCGCAAAAAGACCAACCAGTGGAAAAAGAGAACAGAAAATTATACCTATATTTCGCATGATAAAACCATATTAATGTCGGCCAAAATACTAAAATATTTTTCAGTTTTACTTATTTTCTTTTCAGTAGATAGTAAATGTCAATTCCAATCAATTAAAAATGACTGGTAAATTAAGCCCATACGGCAGAGATTGGGATGGATTTACTCTTGTTAATCCACATGGAATTCATAAGGGCTTTGTGATGCTATATAATCCGACGAATGAAGTAATGGAGCGGAAGATCTCCTTGCCTTTGTACTACACGGGAATTTTAAAGACAGCAAAAATTACATCTAAAGAGGGGACAAAACGAACCACATTTTTACGTTCATCAAAAGATATTGATTTGGAATTTATTATTTCCCCAAATTCCTACACCTGGCTTTTGATTGAATAACCCATGCTGTCATGCGTTGCATGGATTGGTCGATTAAAGATTGGGTAAAAAATTATTTTTTGTAAAAATTAAATAAAAAATATAACTATCCTTATTTGCCATAGGATAGTTGGCCTTTCGCAAATTGTTTACTTTCCGTACTTTTTAATTAAACTATAAAGAATCTAAATTTCTATGAAAAAAATTCTATTAACATTAGTTACGATGTTAACGCTTTTTCAAGGACTTGCACAAAGTATGCAGGTGAAAGGAAAAGTTAGTTCATCTGATGGCTCGGGAATTCCAGGAGTTTCCGTAACCGTAAAAGGTTCCCCCAACGGTAGTATTACAGGTGCCGATGGGAATTATACAATCCAAGTTAATTCAGGAGCAACCGCTGTCCTGGTTTTTTCATCGGTTGGTATGAACAGTAGATCGGAAATAGTAAGAAACCGATCAATCATTAACGTTAGTTTAGAGGATAATTTGCAAGAGTTATCTGAGGTTGTTGTTGTTGGGTACGGTTCTCAACGAAAGCAAGACATCACTTCCGCCATTTCTGTGATTGGGATGAAGGATATTGGTGAGCAACCAGCGAACAACGTAAACCAAATGTTGCAAGGGCGAGCTGCCGGTGTTACAGTAAAGCAAAAAACGGGTGCTCCCGGAGGAGCTTTTGAGGTTCGTGTTCGAGGAATTGGCTCTTTAGGTGCTGGTAGTGATCCTTTGTATGTTGTTGACGGATTTGTAGTCGGAACTTCCTTAGGGCAAAATTTTAATCCAAATGACATCGAAAGCATTTCGATTCTAAAGGATGCGGCTTCAACCGCGATTTATGGTGCTCGTGGATCGAATGGTGTGGTCTTGATCAATACGAAGAATGCGAAAGAGGGGAAAGTGAATATTAATTTTACGTTGGATTATGGTATTCAGAATATTCCACAATCGCGTAGAACACCTGTTTTGAATGGGGTTGAATTCGCGCAATTTAAGAAGGAGATTTTCGAAGATAATTTTAGATATTTTAAAAAGCAGGAGCCAACGATTAATGATGTACCATTAGGGTATCGTTATCCTGAGCAAACCAAACATTCGACTGATTGGTTTGGAGCGATTTTAAATAACAATGCACCTTATTCAGATGCCAATCTAACAATTTCATCAGGTAAAGGAACAATCAAATCGATGTTCTCCGTTGGATACTTTAAGGAAACAGGGTCCATTGTTAATACCGGTTATGAGCGTGTTTCAGTACGTAGTAATTTGGGTGGTCAAGTGACTAAGTTTTTGAATGTCGGTTTAAATATCAATGGAACAATTACCAAACAAAACATTGCGAATACAGACGGAAGAAGTGCTTTGGTCGGTGGTGCTTTGTTGATGGATCCACGTGAGCCTATCTACAATCCGGATGGAAGTATGAGACCATATATTGGTGGAGTTGATGGTGCTTTTGGTTTTCCAAATCCATTATTTTTGTTGCAAAATGTTACGCGAAAAAGAAATATAGCGGATGTATTGGCCAATGCTTTTGCTGAGTTTACAATTTTGCCTTCATTGAAGTTTAAAACTTCGGCGAATACGAAATTAAATTACAATGCGTTTAAGGAGTATGTTCCATCAACGATCGGACTATCTGTAGCTTCGGGTACGGCAGGTGCTCCACCACGTATTGCAACAGCGAGAGATATTACCGATCGTCTTTTCAATTACTCATTTGATCAATTGTTGACCTACAATCCTAAAATAGGAGAAAATCAGAAGGTAGATGCACTAGTTGGTTTCACTTCACAGGAAGAGAATGTGTATGGAATAGATGCTTCAGGAAATACATTTCCAGATGATTTAGTACGTTACATTGGCGCGGCTTCAATTAGATCAGCTAATTCGTACGAGAATGGTTGGACATTGTTAGCTTATTTTGCTCGTGCAAACTATTCATATAAAGACAAATATTTATTATCTGCCTCTTTTAGAAAAGAGGGAAGTTCACGCTTTGGTGAATTCAATAAGTTTGGTGATTTTCCAGCGGCTTCAATCGGTTGGAGAGTTTCAGAGGAGCCATTCATGCGTGATTTAACTTTCATCAACGACATGAAGTTGCGGGCAAGTTGGGGTGTTACAGGTAACAACAACATCGGAGATTACCCAAGTTTAGCTTTCGTGGGATTAAACAACTACATTTTAAATAATGCATTTGCTCCAGGAAAAGTGATTAGTTCTTTTGCCAACTCATCATTGAAGTGGGAAAAATCGGACCAACTCGATTTAGGTCTTGATTTAGCGACTATGAACAATAAGCTAACATTTACATTTGAATATTACCGCAAGTTGACAAATGACATGTTACTCCCTGTTTCTATTCCAGCGGTTTCTGGTTTTACGACAAGTTTGGACAACATTGGACAAGTGGAAAATAAAGGTATCGAGTTAAGTGCTGATTATCGCTCTAATATTGGTTCTGTAAACTTCCGTTCTAATTTCAATATATCTGTAAATCGAAGCAAAATCTTAGCCATCAAAGGGGCAAATGACATGCTTTACTATGGTTCATTTTATGGGGGTTACAACGTAATGAAAGTTGGCCGCCCGATCGGTATGATTTATGGATATAAGAAACTAGGTATTTTTAACAACCAAGCGGAAATTGACGCATGGGCTAAGCAGGATGGTGTTATTCCAGGAGGTATGAAATTTGCAGATACTAATGGTGACGGTGTGGTAACATACGATACACAAGATATGGTTGAGATTGGTAATCCAAATCCTGATTTTACATGGGGATGGACTAGCGCGGCCGACTACCGTAATTTTGACATTAATGTTTTATTTGTTGGTGCCCAAAACTTTGATATCTACCGAAACATTGAGGCTTCAACCATGAACATGGATGGTGTGTTTAACGTGTTAACCAAAGCAAAGGACCGCTGGCGTTCAGAAAGCAATCCGGGATCAAATCCGAGTGCGAAAAATTCACAAGGAGGAACAAATTACTTCAAATGGTCTCGTGAGAGTAGTGAACGTTATGTTTACGATGGAAGTTATATTTGGTTGAAGGCAGTAACTATTGGATACACGTTACCTAAAATGAAATCTGCGTTTAGTGATGCACGTATTTTCTTTACTGCGAATAATCTGTTCTTATTTACGAAATACCCTGGAAACAATCCTGATGCGGGTGTTAGAGGTGGCACACAGTTGAATAATGATGACGAATCATACCCCGTTCCACGTACGCTGGCCGTTGGTATTAAAATTAACTTATAACGAATCGAAACATGAAGAAGATAACATTTTTTATAATTTTGTCCGTTTCCTTGACACAGATATCGTGTAAAGAGGACTTTCTGACTACCACAGATCCTACTAGAATAGGACGTGATTTATTTTATAAAACTCAAACGCAGTTCGAACAAGCTTTGAATGGTGTTTATGGTCAGTTACAAACAATTACGAACTCTGCATACATTCCACAGGAATTCATGTCGGATAACACCACATTGGATTTTGATCCATTAAATCGTGGGGGTGCTGCTGGTTGGGAAGCATTTGAGTATTCAACTGTAAATCAAGGAAATGGTGAGATTAGTGCACTTTGGAACAACCATTATGCCACGATGTATAATATCAATTTTGCGTTGGAAAAATTAGCCGAAAGTAAAATTGACGCGACTGCAAAAGCAGTTTTAGATGGTGAGTTTAAGTTTCTGAGGGCTTATCATTATTTCAACTTAGTTCGCTATTTTGGGGATGTTGTTTTGGTAACAAAAACATTAGTCAACCCGAATGATGCGTTTGCTTTGGTGCGCTCTCCACAAGCTGATGTGTACAAACAAATTATCTCTGATCTAACGGATGCATCGAAAGCCTTACCTGCTAGAGCCGCTTTAAGAGGTCGTGCAACACAAGGTGCTGCATTAAGTTTATTGGGTAAAGTTTACTTGACGCAAAAGAATTATGCGGGAGCAAGTTCTACTTTGAAGCAAGTAACTACGTTGGGCTATGCCTTAAATGCAAACTACAAGGATAATTTTGATCCAGCAAAGAAGAATGGTATAGAGTCTATTTTTGAGGTTCAATACCAAGGTGGAAACGATTTAGGTGAGCAAAGTAATTTTGTTTACATCTTTGCGCCAAGACTATCACGAGATGCAGTGACAGGTTATGCAAACACAGCTTCACTTGGAAGAAATATCCCAACTCGGGACATGATTGCTGCATACGAAGCTGGAGATTTGAGGAAAGATATTTCTTTGAAACCTGGCTATACATTAAATGGAAGATTTGTTGATATTCCTTTTGTTAGTAAATACCAATATCCACATACAATAACAGGTCGTTCGGATAATAACTGGCCAGTTTTACGCTATTCAGATGTATTGTTAATGTTGGCAGAATCAATTAACGAAGCTTCAGGTCCGAATGCAGAGGCATACGATTACCTCAACCAAGTTAGAAAAAGAGCTGGTTTAAAAGCGCTTGATGGTTTAAATAAAGAGACTTTTAGAACGGCTGTTTTAAATGAAAGACGCGTTGAATTAGCGTTTGAGAACCACCGCTGGTTTGATCTTCAACGAACAAATACACCTGCTTCTCTTGCGGCTCATATGAATAAACATGGCGCATTAGAAAAAGCAAATCCAACTGTTGCTAGAGGTGGAATTGCTTTCAATAACTTAGATTATGTTTATACGGAATTTGAGTATTATTTACCTATTCCTGCGGCACAGATTTTGATTAATTCCAAATTAACTCAGAATCCAGGTTATCAGTTATAATTAATTTTAAACATTACATGTGTGATGTTAGTTAGTGAATTATTAAACTTGCGATGTGAACTTTTAGTTGACATCGCAAGTTTTTTACCGAGCTGTATTAAATTACTAAGCAGTGCAGAACAATATATCAAGTGATCTTTGGCTATTAATTGGGCGCTTGCACCCTTTAATTGTACATTTTCCCATCAGTTTACTTTGGGTAGGATTATTGCTTGAGTGCATTGCGTGGCGAAAAAAATCAGATCTTTTTCAACCAGCTTTAGCTGTAATTTTATGGGTAGGGACTATCTCTGCGCTTTTGGCCGTAGGGCTCGGGTTGGTGTTGAGCAATCAAGAAGAGTACTCAGGAAATTTAATTAACCTTCATCAATGGTCAGGTATTGCGACAGCCTTTTTATCAGGGCTTACTTTATATACTTTTTCAGTTAAGGAGAATAAAAGTTTTCGATTACTTTTATTTTCAACGGTCATTGGGGTAAGTGTTGCGGGTCACTTTGGAGCTCAGCTAACACATGGAGAGAATTACTTAAGTCTTCAAAATGAAAAAGTAAAACCCATCATTCCATTAAATGCGTCCCTTCAGGTTCAAGAACTGACAGGTAAAATTGATTCGAAGCAAAAACAAGATTTAGGTATTGAGGCAAGGAATATATTAGAAAATCATTGCTTTGAATGCCATAGTGTAAAGAAGTCCAAAGGAAAATTACGTTTAGATGCCTTGGAATATATGCTTAAAGGCGGAGAGGGCGGTCCTGCCATTCAAATAGGATACCCTGAAAAAAGTGAGTTTATTCGTCGGATTAAACTTCCGGCAAGTCATGATGATGCCATGCCTACAAAAGGCAAACGCTTAACCAAAAAAGAAATTGAAATACTTGAGATTTGGGTAAAACAAGGAGCTCCTTGGCCGGGAAGTTCAGTTAAATCTGTTCAATCAGCTATTGAACCAAAAGAAATCACAGAAGAAAAATCAATCATTGGAAATGAAATAAGCAATGAAAAAATTCTAGCCGTTAGTGAAGAGCCGATTAGTACACCTGCGGCATTGAATACAAATCAGATTCAGGAACTAACGATGAATGTTAGATCGATTCTTGCGCACAATTGTTACAGCTGCCACAATGCGACCAAATCAAAAGGTGGTCTGCGGATGGATAAAAAAGAACTCCTTTTTAAGGGAGGGGAAAGCGGTCCGATTTTGGTTGCTGGGAATGTGAGTAAAAGCGAAATTATTCGCCGCATTAAATTACCGGCTGGACATGATGATGCGATGCCTACAAAAGGAAAGCGGGTAAGTAAGGAGGATATTGCGATGCTGGAGTATTGGATCCAACAAGGCGCTCCATGGGCAGCAGGACCTGAGAAAAGTTTATACCGTGTGGCAGAATTGGAACCTAGATTACCTGTGGTACCTGGGCCTACGGCTAATTTAAATCATCCAATTGACTTGTTTGTCAATGCCTATTTTAAGAAAAATAAAATCAGTTGGCCTAAAACGGTAGACGACAAAACATACCTCAGACGTGTGTATTTAGATATTACTGGTTTGTTGCCAAGTCCGGAAAATATCGCAGCTTTCGTTCAAGATACAAGACCCAATAAACGTGAAATTTGGGTCGATAAACTTCTGGTTAATAACGATGGATATGCGCAACATTGGTTAACATTTTGGAATGATGTGCTTCGCAATGATTATTCGGGTACCGGTTACATTACCAATGGTCGATTTGGAATAACCAAATGGCTTTATGGTTCATTGAAGAACAATAAACCGTATAATACGTTTGTGAAGGAATTGATTAGTCCTACCAAAGAATCAGAAGGATTTATTCGGGGTATTCAATGGCGGGGTACGATTAATTCGAGTCAAAGTACGGAGATGCAAGCCGCACAAAATGTGTCTCAAGTGTTATTGGGATTGAATTTGAAATGTACTTCTTGCCACGATAGTTTTATCAGTGATTGGAAGCTGGACGATGCCTATGCTTTTGCGAATGTTTTCTCGAATAAAACCTTGGAAATACATCGCTGTGATGTGCCTACTGGTCGTATGGCTGGCTATGGTGTATTGTATAATTCCTTGGGAAAAATTAAGGAGACCTCCATTACGGCGGATCGTTTGGTACAATTAGCTGATATTTTAGTTCAGAAGAAGAACGGCCGTTTATATAGAACGTTGGTGAACAGAGTTTGGGCTCAATTAATGGGTAGAGGTATTATTGAGCCGGTCGATATGATGGACAACGAGCCTTGGAGTCAAGACTTGTTGGACTGGCTAGCATCTGATTTCACGGCCAATGGCTATGATATTAAACGCTTGATGCGTCAAATCGTCTTGTCCAAAACCTATCAAACTCCGGCAGTTGGACTGAAGGAATCTCAAATGCTGACCGCTTCTAATTTCGTATTTAGAGGGATCATGAAACGTAGAATTACGGCTGAGCAATTTGCAGATGCTGTGAGTCAATCATTCTACCCGATTTATACGGATTCAGCTTTAGTTAAAAAGATGCTACCGGCTGATTTTAAAAATGACATTCCATTTGCTCGGGCATCCTTGGTTAAGAATGATGCGTTTTTGACTGCGCTGGGTAGGCCTAACCGAGAAAACGTTTCGACGAGTCGGATTTCGCAGGCCAATTTGTTACAGGCATTGGAATTGACAAATGGAAATAAATTTAACTTGTCCTTACGAAAGGGAGCAGAAATTTGGGCGCAAAAATATACAACGGGTGAATCTTTGGTTAAGGCCCTATATTTAAAAGCACTTGGTCGAGAACCAAATGCAAAAGAACTTAGTTTAGCTGTAAAATATATTGGGAAAAAGCCAAGTGTGGAAGGGATTCATGATTTAGTTTGGGCGGTTACCTTGCTTCCTGAATTTCAATTAATTATCTAAATTTGACTATGGAAAACCATTGGAATAGACGAACCTTTTTGCAAAATACGAGTGCAGCTACGATAGCTGCATTGGGTTTAGGTTCTCCCATCGCAAGTTTAATGGCTGAGCCAACGAATGAGTTGGCCAAAAAGATGGCCACGGCTGACACAGTTATTTTATTGTGGATGGCTGGTGGGATGGCACATACAGAGACGTTTGATCCTAAAAAATACACGGCTTACGAAAAAGGTATGCAGGGTGATCGTGTTTTAAGCACGTTTAAATCGATTCCGACGGCCTTGGATGGAATTAATTTTTCGGAGGGATTGGAATCCATGGCCAGTGTTATGGACAAAGGAACCCTGATTCGTTCGTATGTTGCGGCTGATTTAGGTCATATACTTCACTCACGTCACCAGTATCACTGGCATACGAGTTATGAACCACCTCAATCTGTTGCAGCTCCCCATATTGGTGCTTGGATTTCCAAAGAATTAGGGCCTAAAAACCCTGTAATACCTTCTTTTATAGATATTGGCCAGCGTTTTACAGTAGGTGAAGCGGAGGAATTGAAGGCTTTTCATACAGCAGGTTTCTTGGGCAATGAGCATGGTCCTTTCATGATTCCAGATCCAAGTCAAGGTTTGGATAGCGTTCGTCCTCCCGTGGGGATGAATATGAAGCGATTTGAAAGTAGAAATCAATTGTACAATAATTTAATTTCACAAAGTGCTCATGGTGAATTTGGTAGTGATTACCAAAAAGAATCATTGCGCAGATCCATGGAGCAAGCCTATATTTTGTTGAATTCACCGGAATCAAAGGCCTTCAATTTAAGTACTGAACCTAAGGAGAAATATGATAAATATAATACCGGCCGATTTGGATTAGGGTGTTTATTAGCAAGGAGATTAACAGAACAGGGTGCTCGTTTTATTAGTGTAACTACGGAATACGAACCATTTGTTGGCTGGGACACCCACGAAAATGGCCATACGCGTTTAGCAGGAATGAAAAAAATGATTGATGGGCCCATTGCGCAATTAATCAAAGACTTGGATGAAACGGGTCACTTGGATCGGACGCTCGTTATTTTAGCCAGTGAATTTAGTCGCGATATGATGGTTGAAGGTAGGCCTGATCTCAAAGTTCAAGAACAGGTGAAACAACCTGAGATTTTAAATGACATTAAATTTTATGGGATGCATCGTCACTTCACGGATGGTTGTTCTATACTGATGTGGGGTGGAGGCGTTAAGCGCGGTCACGTATATGGTAAGACGGCTGATGAACGTCCGTGTAAATCGATTGAAAATCCAGTTAAAATTGATGGAATCCATCAAACCATCTATCAGACTTTAGGTATAAAGCCTGAAACCCAATATGAAATTGAGAAGCGACCTTTCTACACAACCCCAGATGGGAAGGGTAAAGCCGTACAAGATTTATTAGTCTAATGAAGAACAGTAAACTTTTTCTTTTCTTTTTATTGCTTGGTTCTATTATATGGACCTTAAACGGCTGCAATAGAAATTCAGAAGTTCAAATATCCGAACCTGAGTTGCCTGATGAGATCAGTTACAACTTTGATGTGCGTCCAATTTTGTCTGATAAATGCTTTGTTTGCCATGGACCCGATGAAAAAAAACGCCAGGCGGGTTTACGTTTAGACGATCCAGTTTTAGCTTTTCAAGCGCTGAAAGAACATCCTAGCGCGCATGCATGGGTTGCAGGAGATCCGAATGCTTCCGAGGCCTACCTTAGAATGGTCACCAAAGATTCAGTCAAATTAATGCCTCCCGCTACTTCAAACTTAAAGTTAGAGGAGTTTGAGATTTCGGTGATAAAAAAATGGATTAAGCAAGGCGCGAAATACGAAAAACATTGGTCTTTTGTCGCCCCTAAAAAGTCAGCTTTGCCTGAAATAGCGAATCAATCTTGGGCTAAAAATGAGATTGATTATTTTATTGCGGAGAAACAAGAGCAGCGTGGCTTAAAGCCTAATGATGAGGCCGACAAAGAGCGTTTATTGAAACGCTTGAGTATTGATTTGACAGGATTACCCCCTACAATTTCCATGATGGATCGCTTTTTAGCGGACAAAAGCCCATTAGCATACGAAAAAATGGTTGACGAGCTTCTTAAAAATCCAGCCTATGGAGAGAAGATGGCTATTTATTGGTTGGATTTAGCTAGGTATGCAGATTCGCATGGGTACCAAGACGATGGGTACCGCACTCAATGGCCTTGGAGAGACTGGGTGATTTATGCCTTGAATAAAAATATGCCTTATGACCAATTTGTTACTTGGCAACTCGCTGGTGACTTTTTAATTGATCCAGCATTCCCGAACAAGACCAAGGAGTTGTTGCTGGCAACTGGCTTTAACCGCAATCACAAAATTACCGAGGAAGGTGGCGTTATTCAGGAGGAATATAGACTGAGCTATGTCACCGATCGAAATGACTTATTTGGGAAAGCATTTTTAGGAATGACGTTGGAATGCGCACATTGCCATGACCATAAATACGATCCATTATCCCAGAAAGAGTATTATAAAATGTTTGCCTTTTTTAATAACATCAAAGAGGTTGGTATCGAGTCTGTTATTGGTGGCCCAGAGACGTATGCCAAAAAGCCTTTGATGGAAATTACCAATGAAGAAGTTAAAAGCATATTGAAGTTTATTAATAAGCCAGACACTAACCGGCTTATTGTATCGGTTATGACCGACATGGATACGGCAAGAAAAACGTTTATTTTAAAGCGCGGTGCTTATGATGCGCCGGGTGAAGAGGTGAGTCCTGGCACACCAAACGCCATTTTGCCTTTCAATAAGAACTATCCGAAAAACAGATTGGGCTTATCAAAATGGCTTTTTGATAAAAAGAATCCACTTACGGCGCGCGTTTTTATTAATCAAGTATGGCAGGAGTTTTTCGGAAAAGGAATAGTCAAGACAACAGGCGATTTCGGAATGCAGGGGGAATTACCCACGCATCCTAAATTACTTGATTGGCTTGCAGTTGATTTTATGGAACATGGGTGGAATGTAAAAAGGTTAATTAAACAGATGGTTGTTTCTGCAACTTACCGACAATCTGCCGTATCAAGCCCTGAAAAGTTAGCCAAGGATCCTGAAAATATATACTTTTCTAGATCATCTCGCTACCACATTAATGCTGAAAATATTCGTGATTTAGTTTTGGCTAGTAGCGGTTTGTTGATCCCCAAAATAGGTGGACCTAGCGTAAAACCGTATCAGCCTCCCGGATTGTGGGAAGGAGCTACCTCAGGTAGAGGTTTACTGTCTATTTATGTGCAAGATCATGGCGAAAGTTTGTATCGACGCGGAATTTATACATTAATTAAGCGGACAGTGCCACCGCCAACCATGAGTATTTTTGATGCAAGTAATCGGGATTTATGTGAGGTCAAAAGGCTGAAAACCAATACTCCCTTGCAAGCGCTCATGATGTTGAACGATCCGACTGTCCTAGAGGCGTCTCGTGTTTTAGCGGCTAAATTGCTACAAGAGAAAAGTAATCCATTGGATAAAATTAAAAAAGCATTTCGAATGATTGTATGTCGAAATCCTTCTCAAAAAGAGTTGGATGTACTGAACGTATACTTTATGAACCAACGGTCAAAAATTTCTCAAGCACAAGCAACTAAAATTCTGGCTGTTGGCGAATACCCAATCAACCCGAATATGGACAAAAAACTATTAGCTGCGATGATGCGTGTGGTGAATACAATTTATAATTTGGAGGAAACGATTACTAAATCTTAAATGATGGAAAAGGAAATACTGGAACATGGTTTAAATTTCAATAGGAGGCGCTTTCTTTCTACGATGAGTTTAGGACTTGGGAGTGTGGCTTTGGGCTCATTGATGATTCCGGGTTTACTCAATGGTGGTGATCGTGATGATGCCGGATTTACTCCAGGTATTCCTCATTTTGCGCCTAAAGCTAAACGTGTTATTTATTTGTTTCAAAATGGGGCTCCGTCACAATTAGAGACATTTGATTATAAGCCCAAGTTGTGTGAAATGTATGGCTTAGACTTACCGCCATCCGTTCGGGGCGAGCAGCGTTTAACTGGTATGACAGCTAATCAAGCAAGTTTTCCGTTGGCAGCATCCTTCACAGATTTCAAGCAATACGGAAAATCGGGAACTTGGATTAGTGACATCATGCCTTACACGTCTAAGATTGTAGATGATATCTGTGTCATTCGATCGATGTACACGGAGGCTATAAATCACGATCCTGCGTTAACTTTTTTACAAACAGGTTCTCAGCAAGGCAATAGGCCAAGTATGGGTTCTTGGTTAAGCTATGGATTAGGAAATGAAAACAAGAACCTTCCTGATTTTACCGTTTTATTATCTAGGGGAATTGGTAATGGGCAAGGAGTTTATTCCAAACTTTGGTCAAATGGTTTTTTAGATTCGATTCATCAAGGTGTTCAGTTTTCAAAAGGAGAAGACCCTGTTTTATACATTAATGATCCTGCAGGAATGGCACGTAATGAGCGCAGGGAAATGTTGGACCAATTGGCCCAATTAAATCAAATGTCGTACGAAGAGTTTGGAGATCCTGAGATAACGGCTAAAGTAAAACAGTATGAAATGGCCTATCGGATGCAAACAGCTGTACCGGAGGTCATGGATTTATCTAAAGAATCGGATGACATAGTTAAACTGTATGGACCAGATTGCCTTGTTCCTGGCACATTTGCTGCGAATTGTCTTTTGGCTCGTAAGTTATCTGAAAATGGAGTTCGTTTTGTTCAATTGTATCACCAAGGATGGGACCAACATGGTAATCTACCTTTTGAAATAAAAAGTCAAGCGAAAGATGTGGATCAGGCATCTGCTGCTTTAGTTACCGATTTAAAACAAAGAGGTTTACTAGATGAAACCTTAGTGATTTGGGGTGGTGAGTTTGGACGGACTAGTTATAGTCAAGGGAAATTAACACCTGAAAATTATGGCCGTGATCATCATCCAAGATGCTTCAGTATTTGGATGGCTGGAGGCGGAATTAAACCAGGTATGGTTTACGGTGAAACAGATGAATTAGGCTATAATATTATTAAAAATCCAGTTCACGTACATGATTTTCAAGCGACGGTCTTGCACACCTTGGGGCTGAATCATGAAAAGTTAATTTTCAAACATTTAGGGAGACGCTATCGATTAACTGACATTTCAGGAAAAGTTGTTCGAGATATTTTAAGTTAAAGATGAATAAAAATTGGAGAGGTGTTTTTGAGCAAATTGTATTCACTTTAGCTGTCTTTCTAGTCTTTTTATTAGCTTTTGAAGACCAACTTGTTGTACCCGTTTGGCTGCAGTCAGTAGGCCGACTGCATCCACTTGTATTACATTTTCCGATTGTTTTGTTGGCCTTACTACTGATTTTTGAATTCTTTCGATTCAGTCAACCAACCTCAGACGCACGGGTAATTATTGAAAAATGGGTAACTGATTTATGGATATTCGGTGCTGTTTTAACTGGTCTGACCACAATCTTTGGTTTGCTACTTTCCAAAGAGTCAGGGTATACTGGCGATACCTTATTCTGGCATAAGTGGTCGGCCGTTTCGTTGTTTATTTTATTTAGTCTAATCTATTGGCTTCGATTTAGATCATATTATCAAAAACTAAGTTCCAGGTTACTCATCGGGCTAGTCAGTATTTTACTCATGTTCACCGGTCATTATGGTGCTTCGCTCACACATGGTGAAGGATATTTACTAGCTCCGCTCAATCAAAATAAGCAAATTTACTTGGAGGATGCACTCGTTTTTGATCATATGGTTAAACCTATATTAGAGAAGAAATGCATTAGTTGCCACAATCCAGATAAGAAAAAAGGGGAGCTTGATATGTCCGATATCAAAAATTTAGTGAAAGGAGGAAAAAATGGTCCTTTATTTAAAATTGGAAAACCTGAGTTAAGTTTACTTCTTGAACGTATTCACTTGCCGTTATCGGATGAAAAACATATGCCAGAATCTGGCCAACCGCAGTTAACGGATGAAGAGAAGCAGATTCTATCTCTATGGATTAAAGGAAGTGCCAGTTTTACTAAGAAAGTAAGCGAATTGGTTCCTTCAGATTCGCTTCGAATGATTGCGAGTAAGATTTTCGTTTCGGTGAATAACCAAGATGTAGCCTATGATTTTTCAGAAGCTGATTCGAAAATAATTAATCAATTAGCTAATGAGTACCGAACGATCACACCAATTGCTAAAAATTCCCCCGCTTTGCGCGTAAATATTTTTAATAAAAGTGATTTTAATTCGAAAAAATTAGAAGAGCTTTTAGCTATAAAAGAGCAAATTGTTTTTCTAAGCGTAGCCAAATTACCAGTTCAGGATGCTGATTTAGCCATAATTTCTCAATTTGAGAATTTAGAAAGATTGGATTTGAATTTTACGAATGTCTCCGCTAAGGGGCTTTTTGTTTTAAAAACGCTTGACCGCTTGAAAAGTATTTCGCTATCTGGAACACAAGTAAAATTTCAAGATTTACAAGTTGCGCTAATGGGCTTAAAAAAATTACAAGCTGTGTACTTGTGGGATACTCCTCTGGCTGAAGATGAACTTAAGCGCATAACGACGAAGTTTGCTTCAATACAAGTCAATGCTGGATTTAAGGACGATGGCAAAAGTCCATTGAAGCTAAATCCGCCTGAATTGAAAAATACGTCAACTATTTTCGAGACGGATGCTCCACTCACCTTGTTCCACACAATTAAGGGAGTCCAAATTCGATACACCATGGATGGTACTGAACCCGATAGCTTAAAATCAGCTATTTTTGATGGCAAGGTTCGTGTTAGCGCTGACACGCGAATTCGTGCAAGGGCTTTCAAAGCGGGATGGATAGGAAGCGACGAGGCCGTTTTTGAATACTACAAATGTGCTATTAAACCTGATAGTGTAACTGTCGTTTTGCCTTTAAACAGAGTTCACTTAGCCAATGGGCCTAAATCGTTTTTTGACCGAAATCTCGGCACATTTAACGCCAATAGTCCTGCATGGGCTAATTTTTGGACGGGTGTGCGAAATAACGACATGGAGTTGAATTTAGATTTCAAAACACCGAAAACAATTTCCGTTGTTTCCCTCCGAGTTATGGAGGAGTTAGCTACGGGTATTTTTCCTCCACAGTCCATAGAGATTTGGGGTAAATTGAATTCAAATGGCAAGTTTAAACGAATTCAAATCCTAAAAATTCCGGTTCCTAAGGAAATGAAATTCCATGAGTTGTATGCGATAGACGTTAAGTTTAAGCCAACAAATTTTAAGGAGTTAAAGATTATAGCAAAGCCTCTAGAAAAAATCCCGCAATGGCATGGGGCTAAGGACAAAAGAGCTTTATTACTTGTGGACGAGATATTTTTAAATTAAAAAGAATTGAGTAATTTTTTACCTTAATTTGCAGTTGGCCTAACTAATTTAATGCCCTTCTTATATTTTTAACCAACTATGCTGACAATTAAAAAGGTGCGCTTCCGATTAAAGTTGCTTTTCATGATACTGATTTGCGGTTTTAATTTGGTGGCCCAACAGAAAAAAATTCCCGTTTGTCACGTTCCTGTTCCAAGTAAGAAAGGAATTATTTTAGCTAAAAATGTGACTAAAGTTGCCGTGAGTAGGTCTAAAAATACACTGGGGATGGTTCAAATTCCTGGGGGAACTTTTCAGATGGGATCGCATAGTAAGGATGGTCGCTCCGACGAATATCCTGTTCATTTAGTTAAGTTGAACGGTTTTTGGATGGACCAAACTGAGGTCACAAATGCGCAATTTCAAGAATTTGTTCAAGCTACTGGTTATGTGACTACGGCGGAAAAGCCGATCGACTGGGAAGAAATGAAAAAGCAAGTACCTATAGGAACTCCTCGTCCACCCGATTCACTTTTAGAAGCAAGTTCGTTAGTTTTTACACCTACACGTGGTCCCGTGAATTTGAATGATTATAGTCAATGGTGGCAATTTAGACGTGGTGCTAATTGGCGCCACCCTTCTGGACCACTTTCTGATATTAAAGGCAAAGAAAATCATCCGGTCGTTCAGGTTTCTTGGGATGATGCCCGCGCTTATGCTAAATGGGCGGGCAAAAGATTGCCAACCGAAGCGGAATGGGAGTGGGCTGCGCGTGGTGGACTTAAAAATTTGGAGTACCCTTGGGGTAGTGAATCAGTTGATCAAGGTAGTATGAAAGCAAATACTTGGCAGGGTAATTTTCCCTATCAGGATGATGCCAAAGATGGCTATAAGTTTACAACGGCTCCCGTTAAAAGTTACCCAGCAAATCGATTTGGTCTTTCCGATATGGCTGGGAATGTTTGGGAATGGTGTTCTGATAATTATAGGCCTGATTATTATAAGCAATTAGCTACGAAAAAAGTGGCAGTTTCTCCGCGTGGACCTCAGGATAGTTTTGATCCTGATGAGCCTGGCATTCCTAAAAAAGTGATGCGTGGCGGATCTTTTTTATGTAATGATTCGTATTGTGCAAGTTATCGCGTAGCGGCGCGAATGAAGTCAAGTCCTGATTCGGGACTTGAACATACGGGATTTAGATGTGTGAAAAATCTGGGCGAATAAGTTAGCTTATTTGGGTTCTTTCTCTAGTAATTCCAATGCTTCTGTATCCTGGTGCTCAATCATTTTTTCCTTTAGCGTAGCCTTTAGATTCTGAATAATTGCAGCGTAAGCTTTATCGCCGTATAAATTTTTCATGTTTTGCGGATCTTTTTTGATGTCATACAATTCCCAAGAATCTTGTGGCCCGTAAAATTTGGCTAAAGTGAATTGTTCGGTGCGCAGGCCAAAATGAGGCGCTACTCGATGGGGCTGAGGATATTCATAATAATGATAATACGCATTATTGTCCCATGATTTTTTGGGATTTTTAAGCAGTGAAAAGAATGATTTTCCCTGCATCCCTGTCGTTGGCTCCACGCCAGCAATGTCTAAAAGGGTAGGTGCCCAATCGACATTTGAAACCACTTGCCGTACCTGCGTACCTGCTTTAATTGTTCCTGGATATTTAATTAAAAAAGGCGTTTTTAATGACTCCTCATAGATAAATCGTTTGTCGAACCAGCCATGTTCACCCAAATAAAAACCTTGATCGGAGGCATAAATGACAACCGTATTTTTAGCTAAACCTGTTTGGTCTAAATAGTCTAAAAGTTCGCCAATATTCCGATCTAACGAACGGGCCGTAGACAAATAATCCCGCATGTACCGTTGGAATTTCCATTCAACTAACGCCTTTCCAGTCAATTGCTTTGACTCGAAGTCTTTGGTTACTTTATTTTGGTAGTAATCGTAATACGCAGTTTTTTGCGCTGGAGTAAATCGCTTAAATGCTGGACTGTTGTAGTTCGCATTTACTTTTAAATCACTAGCTAAAACCATCGTTTTATCCACCGTCATGTCTTGGTCCCGCGCGGCTGGTCGGCCATCATAAGAATCATAGAAGTTGGCAGGCAACGGAAAATTCACATCATCATAGGACCCTAAATCCTGCACATCTGGAAACCATTCGCGGTGCGTGGCTTTGTGGCCAACAACCATGAAAAAGGGTTTTGATTTATCTCGTTGTTCAAGCCATTCTTTTGAAAACTTCGTAATTAGGTCAGAAACGTAACCTTCGTATTGAATTTTCTCATTTTTTTGATTGATAAAGTCTGGGTTGTAATAATGACCTTGCCCGGGTAAAACATTTAAAAAGTCAAATCCATGAGGAAGGCCCCCTAAATGCATTTTCCCTACCCAAGCAGTTTGATATCCATTTTTTTGTAATGCTTCTGGGAAGACGGCCTGGTCGATGTTAAACACTTTTTCATTTACCTTGTAACCATTCATGTGGCTGAATTTCCCTGTTAGGAGCGTCGCCCTACTCGGTCCACAGATGGAATTACTAACCACATTATTGTGCAAGATGGCTCCCGCTTTTGCAATGCGATCGATGTTTGGAGTTTTGGCTATTTTACTACCGTATGCGCTGATGGCTTGAGAAGTATGGTCATCTGAAAAGATAAATATGATGTTTGGTTTTTGGCTAAATGCAATTAAGTTGCTGATTACCAAGCCTATTGTTAGTAAATTTTTCATCTTATTCTTAATTTAAAGGTCTTCATCAAATAGATTTTATTTTTGAATCGGAGTTTTTTCGTTTGAATAAAATTAGAATTTTTTTTGACAATCTTTTAATTTTTTTATCATCAATATCGAGTTGAAAAATTAATGCTATCTATGAACAATTTTATTTTCATGCGAGTACTGACTTTTTTTATCTTTTCCAGTGTCGCATTGCACGCTCAGCAGGCTTTCGTTCCTGTTTTTACTTCGGGTACGGAGGGGCATAAAACGTATCGAATTCCAGCCATCATTAAAAATAAGCAAGGCAATTTACTCGCCTTCGCGGAAGGGCGCGTGCACGGTTCAGGCGATTATGGGGATATCAATATTGTGCTTAAAATATCCCGCGATCAAGGTAGGCATTGGTCAGCCCTTCAGACCATTGCCGATTATGATTCGCTTCAAGCAGGTAATCCAACACCCGTTTTGGATGATTCCGACCCACGTTTTCCGAATGGACGAATTTTTCTTTTTTACAATACGGGGAACAACCATGAAAATGAAATAAGAGAAGGGAAAGGACTTCGTGAAGTTTGGTATAAGACCTCCTCGGATGGCGGAATTTCTTGGTCGCAAGCGGTCAATATCACAAGTCAAGTTCATCGGCCAAATCAGCCTAACCGAAATCCAAATTATACCTATAAAGAGGATTGGCGACATTATGCCAATGGCCCTGGGCATGCGATGCAATTTTCACAAGGTCCCTTTCAAGGCCGATTACTTGTAGCTGCCAATCACTCAGAGGGTCCACGTGGAGAACGAGGTGCTGATTATCGAGCTCATGCGTTTTATAGTGATGATCATGGCGATTCATTTCAAATTGGTGCATCAATTTCTATTCCCGGTAGCAATGAATCCACTGCAGCCGAAATTTCGGGTGGTCGGCTGATGATGAATATCCGAAATCAACGCGGTGATGTGCGCCAACGAATCATTGGCGTAAGTGAAGATGCAGGTACGACATGGAAAAACGTCTCTTTTGACCCTCAATTACCTGACCCCATTTGTGAGGGGAGCATTCTTTTGGTGGGACAAAAAAACAAGAAAAATATTCTGGCATTTTCGAATGCGGCCAATGAAAAACGTCGGGACAAACTCACCCTTAGGATCTCCTATGATGATGGAAAGACATGGCCCACCTACATTCCAGTTGCGCATGCAAGTACTGAAGCCGAGGCTAGTCGTGATTTTGCGGCCTACTCTGATTTAGTAAAGCTTTCTAAAAATACGATTGGCATCTTGTATGAATGTAAAGATTATAGCCAAATCGTTTTTTCCAATATCGCTTGGAAATAAATGAGCCAACTAGGCATTTGTGCCCTAAAACAGGCTATTTACGCGTTTGACTAGGGTACGTAATGCATCTAATCATAAAAAAACCACCTCGACCGAGGTGGTTTTTTGCCTTGTTAAATATGTGAAAAAAACAGTTCTAATTTTATCACTAAAAATAATTCGTTTTTCCGGGTACTGCTACGGTATATAATCCATTTGCATCCGGTTTAGATGGCATATCTGCATCCCAAGCAAATCGAGATGGAGCAATATTAATACCTGAATTGATGGCCTTATCCCACTCAATGACTTGGCCGGAATAGGTTGCCATTCGGCCTAAAATCGATGTCATCGTTGAATAAGCTCCATTTTCTGCATCTGCAAATTTATATTCACCTGCAGCCACAGTTGCCCATAACTCATCATGCTCGGTTTGGTATGGATTATTTTCTTTGGTCTTTTTGTCAAATGCAAATTGGACATTGCCCTTGGAATCTAAAATCTTTGCCGCATCAAAATGCACTTTTCCTTTGGTACCAATGACATGCTCGTCTACTTTGGTCCATGTACCTGGGATATGCCTACACTGACTATTCAATATCGTACCGTCCGCATATTCAAATTCAACGATGTGGTGATCAAAAATTTCACCGTAATCTTTGCCTTTTCGAACCTCACGTCCACCTGTTCCGCGCGCACGCACCGGATATCCATTTTTTACCCAGTTGATGACGTCAATATTGTGAATATGTTGTTCGGTAATATGATCTCCGCAAATCCAATTAAAATAATACCAATTCCGTAATTGATAATCCATCTCCGTCTGTCCTTCCTTTCGCGGTTTTACCCAAACGCCATCGTTATTCCACCAACAAGACGCTGAAACTACATCACCAATTTGGCCATCCTGAATACGCTTCATAATCTCACGGTATGAGTTTTGGTAATGGCGTTGTAGGCCAACGACCACGTTAAGCTTCTTTTGCTTTGCAATTTTCGCCGCATCTAAAACGCGCTGGATTCCTGCTGGATCTGTTGCCACAGGCTTCTCCATGAAAATTTGCTTTCCTTGAGCTACAGCTTCTTCAAAATGCATTGGACGGAAGCCCGGTGGCGTTGTTAAGATGACCACATCAGCTAATTCCATCGCCTTTTTATACCCATCAAAACCAGTAAATTTTCGATCCTCAGGTACATTTACCTTTTGACTTACCGGAATTGCTTTAGCTGATGCATCCTTTGCGCGGGATTTCATCAGACTTGCATAGCAGCCATCCAAGCGATCCCGAAATACGTCTGCCATCGCAACTAATTGTATGTTTTCCTTCGTGCTTAAGGCTTGCGTAATCGCGCCTGTCCCACGCCCCCCGCAGCCGATTAAGGCAACTTTTAGGGTATCGTTTACCAGGCTTTGGCCTGAAAATGCATTTGCTGCCCAAGGGGCTAGAATTATTCCACTCGCCGTTAAGCCTGTTTGCTTCACGAAATCTCGTCTTGTATTTTTCATTCGTTTAACTGGTTTAGTTTATAAGTATTTTTCAAAAAATGTATTAATCTCTTGTTTGGTGGGTTGCTTGGCTGGTCGCATAATCCGAAAGCCTACAAATGGAGCATCCGCATTCCACCAGATACTTTTGGGTACTTGCGGGTCTCGTCGGTTCCAGATCGGATCTGCCGCCATTCGGGCCGTCGGCCGAACTTGAATTGCCTCATCCTGAAAATTCCCTCCGCGAACAACCGCATCGGCATATTTGTCTATGAAGACTGGACTATCCTTCCGTGGATAAACTTCATCATAGTGATCTAAGACCCATTCTGAGACATTTCCAAGCATGTCGTGTAGTCCAAAGGCGTTCGGTTTTTTTAGGCCAACTTGTTGGTACTTTTCATTTGAATTGCCTTTAAACCAAGCATAATCTGTCAGTTTATCCGCGGGAATTTCAGTACCGGCTTTGCTTGCATATTCCCATTCAATCTCGGTGGGTAGGCGGTAAAAAATGCCTGTTTTTGCATAGAGCCACTTGCAATACATCAGCGCTGCATATTGTTGCATGGAATTTGCGGGGAATCCACCCACTTTTCCCATTCCCAAGGTAAAATCAATATACGGCGGACTCGGTCTAGTCACCGCATCAGGCCCTTCTTTAGGCGGCTTTGGTTCTGGGTCACGGGATTCCTCAAAAAACAATTGATATTCATCATAAGTCACCTCCGTTTTACCCATCCAAAAAGCAGGAACTTGTATTTTTTCTCCCGACTGTTTTTCTGTTTGACCAAAAATGAAGTTTCCGGAAGGAATGGCCACCATATCGAAATTAACGCGTGTCTCCGGAATGGATTGTTGGTAGGATTTTAGACCCTGCCCCCATAGCGCATGTGAAAACAAAAGACTAATAAATACGAGTTGCCTCATATGGAATCAGTTTATAGTTGAATAGGATTTTGGGTTCACCAGTTTCATTTTCTAAAACGAGTAAGCGAACGTTTCCCAATTTTACTACTAATTTTTCAATTTCTTGCAAGGTCATTACTGTAGCGGCCGTCGCTAGCCAGTCGGCCAAAGTCCCGTCCACCGCTATGGCTGTTGCAGATCGAGCATGTGTTAAGGCCATTCCGGTTCTTGGATCTATCACATGTGAATATTGTTGGTCACCGAGGCGCACCGACTGATACGTTTTTCCGCTAGTTGCCACAGCGACATGCTTAAGTGTGAGTAATTCGGGTAAGGTTGCATTGGATGCAGGTATTTCGATGCCCACTTGCCAGGGCAAATCGGTAGGCCCTTGGCTTGTCATGACGATTTTTCCACCTGCGTCAACGAGCGCATAGGGAAAGCCAAGTGTCTTCAATTCCTCCAAAACCCGTTGGGCCACGAACCCCTTTCCCAACGACCCAAGGTCCAGCTGGCATGCCGTGTCAAGCAGCCTGACCTCTGTGGAATCGGCTGAAAATTCCAAACACGTTCCTTGTATCTTTAAGGCTAGTTGGCGCAACTCCCCCAAATCAGGCATTTTTCCTAGCTTCCGCGCCTGTCGCCACAGCCCGACGGGTCTACCCACGGATACATTCAAAGCTCCTTGCGTAAATTTTTGTGCATAGAGGGATTGCTTCAAAATAGCTCGAAATGGTTCGTGAATGGGATAAAACGTACCGCTTCCTGCTAGCCGATTTACGTGGCTGAGTTCCGAATTTGGTTGGTAATCACTTAGGTCGCTTTCTAAGTGTGCGGCCAACTGAAAAGCGCGTTTTACCGCTTTGGAAATTCCGGTTGAATCTGCGCATGAAATTGTAATCTGAAATGGGGAGCCCATGCGCTGCGTTTCATAGGTGTATTTTTGAAACTGCGCGTGTGCGTTGTATGTTAAAAAGAAGAATATTAAACCTATTATATTTTTAAACATTGTGTTGTTTACTGCTCTTTAGACAAATCCAATAGTTCAATATTTTTAAAATCAATTTCTTGTCCTTCACTTTGAAGTGCGATGAATCCACTTTTTAGTAGTTGGCCATCAATTTTTAAAGCAGGATTATAGCGATTAGCCACGCCACCACCTATCTGCGGTTGGGTATATTCCAAAACCGTTTCTCCATTTATTATATGTGTAACTAAAGAGTCCCCACGGACAATTAATTCAGCGGTTATCCATTGTTCATTTTCAAATGTTTTTGAGCTGGAGTTGATGCAATGCCTCGGATCGATTCTACCTTGATAAACAACATCGGTACCGGGCGAGCACATATTCCCAGTGGGTCTTGTTTTTCCGTCTGCCAAAATTCCGAGGAATTGCATTTCGACCGATATGGGCCAATCTTGTTCTTTGAGCATTGTTTTCGGGTCTTGGGAATGAAACATAACCCCAGAATTTCGCTCGGTGTAAATCGGCGCATCTTTTCGCCAAACACCGGTAAAGCGATATTGCAAACGAAGTTTATAATGTGAAAAAGGTTTATTGAAATATAAATGACCATATCGCTCTTTAAATTGATCATATTGGTCATATCGAACCTTGATCATTCCATCTTCAGCGCGAAATGTATTTCCAAAATTCTCGCCAACCTCATGGTGGTGGATTTTACCTGTCCAGTTTTTAAGGTTTTTGCCATTAAATAACTGAATCCATTTTTCTTTCTTGGGTTTTGCTTGGGATAGGAAAGCTATGCCGCAAAGTGCGATAAGTAGGAGTTTTTTCATTGGGTAGGTTTAGTTTTTAAAGTAAGGTATTTATGCGTAAAAAATAAAATTTAAGTTCATTGTTCTTGACTCAATTTTGTCGTAGCTATTCCTGTTTAATCCAATTTGCTTACTTTTACAAATAAGCCAAATACGATATGACAGCTAATTCCTTGAACGTATACGAAGAACCGTTGGTGATTTGTGGAACAAGCCCCATGACGGGAGCTTTCCGAGATGGTTGCTGTCGGACGGATATAAATGATCGCGGAACGCATACTGTTTGTGCCGTGGTCACGAATGAATTTCTACAATATTCCAAAAGTAGAGGAAATGACTTGACCATTGATTATCCAGCATATGGTTTTAAAGGTCTTGTTGAAGGGGATAAATGGTGTCTATGTGTATCTAGGTGGATTGAAGCCTATCATGCGCACGTGGCGCCACCTGTTATTTTGAAAGCCACCCATATTCAGACCTTAGCTTATATCTCATTAGCTGAGTTAGAAAAATATGCGCATTAAATGTAATTAAAGGGCTAATACGCTGTAATATCAATTATTGGTTTGCTATTGAATGCCATAAAATAGGATTTCGTATGGGGCTATTTCGAATGACTTCTTGATTGCTTGGGAAGTGGTTTAATTTTCTCCACGTGTTCATGGCGACTTTATTGCCGTGTAAACCCGCGAAAAAGAGGCATGATTGAGCGATGGGCCATTCGTCAAAATACATGATATCGGCAGGGTATTGCCACTGGGATTTGTCTTGAATGTAGGGTAGTAAAAATTGAATTCCTCTTTGGATTCCACGCCCGTCGGGCATATTCCAATCCCATACCTGAAGAACATGTGCTAGCGTGGCCATGATGTCTAGGTTAAAGAGTGAATATCCATACGGTTTGGTGCGTTTTAACTCAAGTGGAAAAGAACCATTTAGATCCATTTGGTTTGGTATAAAAACCTGCATGTAGCGTTTTCTGCAAAAATCAACGAGTGCGGCATTGCCTGTAAAAGAGGCAAAAACGGCTACTTGGAGTGCCCAACAAGTACCATGATTATTAAGGGCATCCCGTTCTGCCAGGCCATAGGGGTGCGTGCTTAGCCATTGGGTATACGCTTTAAACCAGTTGACAATCTGTGCATAATCTTCTGAGGAAATTTGTGATTTAAGTGCTTCTAAGGCTTTAATGACCTCTAAAAAATGGATGGTGTCGATGATGCCTATTCCTCGGCCGGTTGCTTTTCCCTTGATTGCTTGCGCATAAAGAAGGGAAGGGTTCATGCGTGTCTCGGGATCAATGAACCAAGCCCTAAAATGGTCGACTGCCGCTACTGCATAGCGTTTTTGATGGCTAAGTTTATAAGCGGATGCTAGGGTGCCCACAATATCGCTGAAGCGAATCATGGCGATTCGGTGAGCGACAAAATTTTCCGGATTCGTTTCTCCATCGCGTTGAATGTACGGTCCATCAGGGTTTGCAGGGTCTGGCCACCAATAATCTCCTTCAGAGTAAAAATCGTGTTTTCCGCCGGCAGAACGCGAACAAACGGTCGTGGTGATGGTGACCGGTTTTAGACTTAGTTGTTTGTTGGCCTTCTCCAACGTCTGTGCGATTAATTCCTTTGGATAGATTTCCAAGGCCTGACTGGAAAAAGAAATCAAAAGGAATACGAGACCTAGTTTCATTTGACGCCAATGTTTTGTGCCCATTGGGTATATTTATTGATGAGATCTAGGCGTTTTTCGGGTAATTTAGTTGCCAAATCATGGGCCTCTATGCGGTCATTTTTCAAGTTATACAATTCCCATTTTTTGAGGTTGTTATCCCAAACTAATTTCCAGTCCCCTTCTCGGATGGCTCGATTTCCTTGGTGTTCCCAGGCGATAAATGGGTGTTCTTCCCGGTTTTTTTGTTTTAAAATAGGCAATAAACTTTTGCCTTGAATAGGTTTAGATGGGTTGATTTTTCCAATGTCGAGTAGCGTGGGGAAAAGGTCCATGATATGCCCAACTTGATTAGTTCGGAATCCTTTAGGGATTAATTTTGGGTAGTGAATAATTAATGGAGTTGAGATACCTCCTTCGTGCATCCAATGTTTATACATGCGAAAGGGCGTGTTTCCGGCGGATGCCCATTCTTTGCCATAGGTGGTATAACTGCCTTTGGCGCCAACGGGCGTATGGAGTGATTTTTGGTATCCAGCTTCCCCTAAGTCTTTTGCCGCGCGGTCATTAAGTAGTTCATGGCATGCGCCATTGTCAGATAAAAAAACAAACATGGTATTATTCCATTCGCCAGATGCTTTTACTTCTTGCATGATGCGACCGATTCCCTCATCCATGATTTGCATCATGGCAGCGTAGGTCGCCATTTTGTCAATGTAGATTGACGGATTTTTTATGGTATCGAACCGGGCGACACCTGGATCCATATCGGGTAATTGATCCGCGCTCGGGAGCAACCCCATTTTCTTTTGTTTTGCAAATCGCTCTTCTCTTAGTCTTTCCCAGCCTTTTTGGTATGTTTTTCGGTATTGGTCAATCAAATTTTCAGGTGCGTGTAAAGGCCAATGTGGTGCTGTATAGGCAACATAAAGAAAAAATGGGTTTTTCGAATTGGCGGATTTTAGATACGCGATTGCCTTGTCACTGATGGCATCCGTCATATAAAACTGATCAGACGGAATGTATTTTTTGTTATCCTCGATTAGTTGGCGATTTGATAAAACCTCATAATAACTCGTAGCTCCCGAAATAAGTCCGAAATAATGATCAAATCCGCGCTGATTTGGCCAGTCTTCTTGTTGCTCACCCACGTGCCATTTGCCTGACAT
This sequence comes from Spirosoma fluviale, assembly GCA_945883625.1. Classification (GTDB taxonomy): domain Bacteria; phylum Bacteroidota; class Bacteroidia; order Cytophagales; family Spirosomataceae; genus Aquirufa; species Aquirufa fluvialis_E. The sequence goes on along the minus strand of CAMCXW010000002.1, from coordinate 61,751 downwards.
AAAGGTCTGATAGCCATGTTTCCGTAGTTCTTCGGCGATGGTAGGTGTTTCGCGGTTTAGAAATCCTTGATATGGAGTGAATGATTTGGAATTATCATATGGCTTGGTTGTAACCATAAGCCCCATTCCTGCTTGATGTGGATACATTCCGGTGAGTAGTGCGGCACGGCTTGGGCAACAACGACCTGCATTGTAGAATTGGGTAAATAAGACACCATTTTTACCCAATAGGTCAAGATTGGGGGTTTTTATTTCGGAGCCCATTAGGCCAATGTCGCTGTAACCCATATCGTCCGCCAAAATAAGAACGATGTTTGGTTTTTTTTGTGCGTATAAAGGTGCACTTAGTAACACGAATAGAAGGTATATTTTTTTCATTTTTCGACCGATTGAATGTTGGGGTAAAAAAGTCTTTGATTTGGATATTCTTTCAAACGCTGAACGGTAACGTGTTGAGTCAGTTATATTTTTTCAAAATTAATGTGTTAATTTGGTGAAATTATATCAATTTATTTTGATTTTAATGATATTAAAATTCTAAATTTTTCCTAATTCCACCGCATTAATCATGAAAAAGTTACTCACTCTTTTCCTCGCATTGATTCTTTTTTCCTCCACTGGTCAAATTACCCAGCGCAATTTTTTAACTAAAAAATTTGCGAAGGAGGACGTTTTGAGATCGCTCATTAGTCAAAAGAACTACCTACCTTATCCCAAAACAAGTAAGGAATGGAGTCAAATTATTCCTTTGGAGGAGCAAAAAGAAATCATTAAACGGGCTGAGGATATTATAAAAAAACCTGTGCCTACTATTGATGCGACCCTCTTGATGGAATACTTGCGATCCGGTGATCGCGAGGAGCACGGAAAGATTTCTTTTGGGAAACGAAATAGCTTGATGGAGTTAGTGATGGCAGAAACATTAGAAGATAAGAACCGTTTCACTGAAAAAATCATGAACTATGTTTGGTCTATTTGTGAAGAAACCTATTGGGGTGTACCCGCTCACTTAAGCGTTCAAAAAGCGAAAACAAATTTACCTGATGTAGAAGATCCTACCGTTGACCTTTTTGGTGCCGAAACTGCTGTTGGCTTAGCCCTAACCGATTATTTTGTAGGTGAAAAATTAGATAAAATTTCCAAATTATTGCGTTCTCGAATTTATTTTGAAATAAATAAAAAAATCCTAACTCCATCTTTAGACCAGAATCGCTACGGCTATTTAAGTAAAACGAGGGCGGTCAATAATTGGAATCCATGGATCGTCTCCAATATTATGTTGGCAAATTTATTGATAGAAAAAGATGAGATCAGACGAGGGAACCAGCTTTATACCCACATGGGCTATTTAGATTTATATTTTAATGGCTTGGGTGAAGATGCGGGTTGTGATGAAGGGCCATCTTATTGGTTTGCAGCAGGTGCAAGTGCCTTCGATGCTTTGCAGGTTTTAGCCACGGCGACCGATAACAAATGTCAAATTTTCGATGAACCATTTATTCAAAAAATGGCTTCCTATGTCTATAAAATGCATATTTCAAATGACTATTTTGTCAATTTTGCAGATGCTGACCCGACCCTAAAACCGGATGGGATTATGCTATATCGATTTGGTCAAGTTATTCATGATGAGCCATTGACTAATTTCGGACTTTGGGCGAGTCAAAATTTTGATCCGGCCATTACATTTGTAGGTTATCAAAAACACCGAAAACTTTGGAATTTGATGGCTTACGCGTCTATGCCCAAAGCAAAAATTGAGAAGCCAACATTAACTGATTATTGGTTCAATGATATCGAAGTGCTTACATCTAGGAGCGATGACTTATTTTTTGCTGCCCATGGGGGACATAACGCTGAATCGCATAATCATAATGATGTGGGTGATTTTGTTTTTTATGCAAAAGGAGAACCGATCATTATTGATGCAGGAAGAGGGAATTATACCGCTAGAACCTTTTCAGCGCAACGCTATAATCTTTGGTTTACGCAGTCAGAATATCATAATTTACCTACCATCAATGGTGTTGGACAAAAAGCGGGGCGGGAATTTGAGTCGGGCCAACTAACCCATACGATTGGTGATAAAATGAGTGGAATTAGTTTGGATTTGGCGAAGGCGTATCCTCAAAGTGCAGGAATAAAGAATTACCAACGAAGCATTCAGTTTAACAAAGTAAAAAAACAAATTGAAATCAATGATGCGTATGAGCTCACGCAAAAGCAAAGCAAATTACAGCAGTCTTTTATGACGCTTTGTCAAATTGATTTAGCTAAACCGGGAATCATTTCGTTAAAGACCACGACCGGAGATATCCACTCCATCAAATACGACGCGAAGAAATGGACTGTTTCGGTTGATTTACCAAGTACTGATGGACCCGAGTATAAAAGCTTTAAAACTAAGTGGTCCAATCGTCCCGTGCAACGAATTTTATTTGAATCGGCCGACCTAACTCAAAAAGGTAAAAACCTGTTTATCATCCAATAATATGCTGAGAGCAACTTGTATTATTCTGTTTATTTCGTTTAACTCTTTCGCTCAAAATTCGCTTATAAGTAGATTGGAAGCCCAAATGAGTGTTTCTCTACGCGAACTTTCCGAAATTAGCCAAACAGCAGGCAATAAAGTTAGTCCGCGGACTGTTCGAAATGACTCCTTGATTTTAGTCGCACCTAGAGATTGGTGCTCAGGATTTTACCCCGGGAATCTTTGGTTTTTATATGAATTAACAGGAAAAAGCTATTGGAAAGAAAAGGCGGAATTTTATACGCAAAAAATTGAAAGCGAGAAATTTAATGGAGGGACACATGATTTAGGATTTAAAATGCTGGGAAGCTTCGGAAATGGGTGGCGGTTGCAAGCTAGTGAGATGTATAAAACCATACTTTTACAATCCGCAAAAACTTTAAGTACGCGATTTAACCCTAAAACAGGTGTTATTCGCTCTTGGGATCATAGTAGAAATAAATGGGACTATCCGGTTATAATTGACAATATGATGAATTTAGAACTACTCTTTTGGGCATTCAAACAAACAAAAGATTCTAGCTTTTATCGGATTGCTGTAAATCATGCGAACACGACAATGAGAAATCATTTTAGGCCCGATTTTAGTTCGTTTCATGTAGTTGACTATGATGTTACGACTGGATTGGTAAAAAAGAAAAATACACACCAAGGATACGCTGATGAATCTGCTTGGTCCAGGGGTCAAGCCTGGGCATTATATGGCTACGCCGTTTGTTACCGAGAAACGGGCGACAAAAAATATTTACAACTTGCCGAAAATATTGCTCAATTTATTTTCTCGCACCCTCGCCTTCCATCTGATTTAATCCCTTTTTGGGATTTCGATGATCCCAAAATACCAAATGTGCCGCGGGATGCTTCAGCCGCCGCAGTAACAGCGAGTGCCTTGTTCCAATTAGCTTCATTGAAATCAAAGTATGCGAAGGACCATATCAAAAAAGCAGAAAAAATCCTTGCAAGTCTTTCAACGCCCACTTATTTGGCACCTGAGGGAACTAATCATGGATTTTTACTGAAACACAGTACCGGAGGATTACCGAACGGATTTGAAATCGATGCGCCCATTGTATACGCAGATTACTATTTTTTAGAAGCACTCACATATCAAAAAAAGATGCATTTATCACGACATTAATTAATGAAAAATATAAGTTTAATTTTTGCGCTAACCTTCCTTGCTTTTCCTTTTTACGGGCAGAATCGCTATAAAAACGAGGTCTTTACCGCGATAGATTCGGTCATGAATATGCCTTACGGCATGGCGAAAACAAGTAAAGGTGAAGATCAAATTTTGACTCTAGATGTTTACCAGCCTAAGCTAGATACTTTGAAAAAAAGACCTTTGGTTGTTTTTATACACGGAGGTGGATTTGTTAATGGAGATAAAAGGACAGGTTATTCAAAAACCGTTGCCGAAAATTTGACAAAAAGAGGCTTTGTCGTTGCATCAATTAATTACCGATTGGGTGTTGAAGCACCAAGATCAGATATGAATTATTTTGAAGCCATGATGCGTGCCGTTCAAGATGGGAAAGCAGCGATTCGCTTTATGCGAAAAAATGCCCTACAATGGGGAATTGATACCTCTAAAATTGTCATTAGCGGTGGTTCAGCTGGTGGAATGACTGCCCTACATCTTGCGTATTTAGATCAAAATGAGGTTCCGGCCGATTTTAATACAGCTAAACATGGGACTGTCGAAGGCTCATCTGGAAACGATGGGATTTCTTCAAAAGTACATGCAGTCGTTAATTTCTGGGGTTCCATGGCCAATGTTCATTGGATTAAGCCCACCGATATTCCTGTTTTTAATGTGCATGGAACGGCTGACAAAACTGTCCCATTCGATTCATCCTTCTCCTACCATGGATTCAAACATGGAAGCTTGATTGTTTACGAACAAGCATTGCGTTTAGGAATACCAACGGGAATAAAATTATCCGAGGGATTAGGTCATACATTGGATAATAATCAAACTGCCATTCGCACGTCCTTGGATGAAGTTGCTCAATGGCTTTATGCTTTTGTTCTTTATCAAACTCATCCAAACGGTTTTTTATATCCTCCAAATCAATTTCCCCCAACGAGAAGCGTTGGGCCGTCTGGGATAAAATACAAGAAACGAATGATTTGATTGATCAATTTAGCCGTTCTGATTCAAATTTATTTTTGATCAAAACAGCTTCGCAGTTGCTAGGGCAAGACGGTAAATTTCAGCCTAATTTATATATCGCGGACAAACTTCATTTTAATGCGAAAGGATATGAAATTTGGACAAGCATCATCAGGGAAACGATTAAAAATATACCCTAGAATTTTGCTTACCAAATTTACTCTTTGTGAAATGCCTTTGTTCATAAGTAAACCATTGGCGTTAAGTTAAACTCGCAAAGCTTCTAGGCTATTGTACTACTAAAATTTGTTTCTAAAGTCTAATTTCAGCAATTGTTCGGATGAAATGTTAAATTTGACATCATTTACTGCCAACGCTTTTCTTATAAAAGTAATTTTAGTCGCATGAGATTTAGTATTTATATTTTTGCGCTTTTTGTTTTCATAAGTAGTTGTCAGCAGGAAGAACTTCAAGATCCGCCCACCGTTATTACAGGCGTACCAGCAAATATTTCATTAACTGCGGCCACTTTAACTGGAGATATAACGAATGAAGGTTATTCTGCCGTAACGGCGAAAGGTTTTGTATACAGTAGCCAAATTCGCAATCCATCTTTAAATGATTCGAAAGTTGAATTGGGAACGGGAAAAGGGGCCTTTGCATTCGTTTTGGACAAACTTACTCGCAATACCAGATATTACTTTAAAGCTTACGCGACTAATTCTAAGGGTACGAAGTTAGGTGAAGTTAAAAGCTTTATCACGTCGGATTATCTCTTACCATCTTTATCGACCGATGTCCCGAAAAGCATAGGATATTCAACCGCCTTTTTGGGTGGAATTGTTGCAAACGATGGGGGAGGATTTGTTTCCGAAAGAGGCTTTGCCGTGGGCGCAAACCCAACCCCCACTATATTGGATTTAAAATTTACTGACTTATCTACGGGTATTGGGGCCTATACGTTATTTGTTACCACGCTAAAGGAAAGCACCAAATACTATGTTCGGTCGTACGCAGTAAATCAAAAGGGAATTTCTTATGGAAATACGCACATCTTTACCACTGCGGATTTAGCGTTACCCACAGTGATCACCGAAAAGGCTTTAAACATATCGCAAAACGCAGTAAAAATGGGTGGAAATATAACGAATGACGGAGGATCAGATGTAGTGGAAAGCGGTATCTGTTATGGTTTAACACCTAATCCAAAACTTTCAGATTTAAAAGTGATTTCAGGGGTAGCATTGGGCTCATTTTCTGTAGCCGTCAATGATTTACGAGAAAACACCATGTATTATTTTCGAGCCTATGCAATTAATACAAAAGGGCTCACATATGGCAACGAGCAAAGTTTCAAAACTTTATTTGCACCTGTAATTCCCAATAGCAAATAATTTTTGCGAGAAATAGCTCGTTTATCTTATTGCTACTCTTTCCACTCGATCGGAATAATAACCTCATTTTTTCTTCCAATGAATTGATAAGGAGCATTATATCCTAAGAAGGTAAAGTCACCGGTTGTTTTAACCTTATTTTTATCAAGTAGTTGCTTAAGGGCAATTTGCTGTTCGTTGATTTTTTCGTCGGTAGCATATCCATTAAACGTAATCACAGCGACATATTGAGCTGTAGATTTAGAAATGTGCACATTTTCGTCCTTGGGTACGGGTAAAGTTGCCTCTGTATAATTTTCTGGCATAACAAAACTCATGGTCGAGCCCTTTTCATTAAAAGCCATGTGCACGGGAGCCGTCATCGAAATACTTTTCCCTTGGTCATTTCCTCCAAATATATATCCAGCCAACTTCCTGAATCCGTTGCTGGCCACCGACTTGTAATCAGTTCCTGAACTGTAAATAGTGGCTAAAGTAGCTTGTGGATAAAACCTGATTTCATAGCCTGCTTCTTTTTTAACCAACCTGTATTTCTGATTTTCGGTCTTGAACACGGATAAAGATTTAAACGATAAAAAAATGCTGACCACTAAAAATAGTGCGATATACGGAATTTTATTTTTCATGTTTGCTAAACCTTTTACGCTACGGAATTGTTCAAAATTTTAACGTTTTTATTTAAATAAAGCGATCATAATTTTACCTTTTACTTCGTCTCCTAAAAATTTTAAGTCAACTATTGATTTTTCCAAAAGAAAGGTTTGCCAAAAAGCGAAATTGATTAACTAAATTTAAAATCCGAGGTATTTAAAAGTTATTCTTTAATCATTAATTTTTTACGAACATGAAGAAAATTGCTTTGTTATTAATGATGTGCAACGCCGCTTTTGCTCAGTCAAAAGCTGATTTATCAAGTGCTGCCAAACTTTTTGATTTAACATTTACCACGCAGGAGCTGGATACACTTTATTCCGATGTGGTTGATAATGTAGCGAATTACAAGGCGATGCATGCGCTATCCTTGCCGAATAATGTGCCATTGAGTTTATGGCAGAACCCGAGACTTCCAGGAATAAAATTCAATTCGGTTAAGCGCCCTGTAGTATGGACCCAAGCACAGCTAAAATTACCTTCAAATAAGGCAGATTTAGCTTTTTTTTCCATTAATCAATTGGCTCATTTACTAAAAACAAAGCAAGTGACCTCGGTGGCATTAACGCAATTATTTATTGAGCGGATTAAGACTTATGGGCCAACTTTACAATGTGTGATTAGTATTCAAGAGGATTTGGCCTATGCGGAAGCGCGGCAGGCGGATCGAGAAATAGCTGCAGGAAAATATCGAGGATTGTTACATGGCATTCCATATGGCTTAAAAGATTTATTTTCAGTCAAAGGAACTAAGACTACGTGGGGGGCGGCTCCTTACAAAGATCAAGCGATTGAAGAAGATGCGTACGTGTATTCAAAATTAAAGGAATCGGGCGCTGTATTGGTAGCAAAATTCACGTTGGGGGCGTTGGCGATGGGTGACTACTGGTTTGGTGGTAGAACGAAAAATCCATGGAATTTAAACTTTGGTTCTTCAGGGTCATCTGCCGGATCCGCTTCCGCTACGGTAGCTGGTCTTGTTCCTTTTGCGATCGGGACGGAGACATGGGGAAGTATTGTTTCGCCCGCAACGACTTGTGGCGCGACTGGATTACGACCTACTTTTGGACGTATTAGTCGGTCTGGCGCCATGGCATTAAGTTATTCATTGGATAAAGTAGGACCTATTTGTCGGTCAGCTCAAGATGCTGCCATTGTTTTTCATTACTTACATGGAACTGATGGGAAAGATTTAGCGGCTGTGGATATGCCTTTTAACTACAATGCCAATCTTTCGCTGAAAGGAATGAAAATTGCCTATGCCAAAAACTATTTTGACAAAATTAAAGATACATCCCGGAGTGAATGGAGGGTCCTGGCCGATTTGAGAAAGCAGGGTGTTCAATTAGTACCAGTTGATTTTCCGGATGAAAATATTTACACGTTTAATATCATGGATGTAATTATCGGGGCAGAATGTGCGGCGCAGTTCGACGAATTGACCCGAAAAAACATCGATGATCTACTCACCCGTCAAGCCAAAAATGACTGGCCTAATCAATTCAGAGCTTCCCGTTTTATCCCTGCCGTGGAATACATAAACGCACAGCGACATCGCTATACCTTAATGCAAAAAGTTAATGAGGTAGTCTCTCAATACGATGCAATTATTTGTCCTTCCCGCGGAGGCGGCAACCAGTCGGCGATTACCAACTTAACCGGCCATCCCGTTGTTTGTGTCCCTACGGGTTTGGATGCTAAAACGAAGCTTCCTACCGGAATATCGTTTGTTGGCAAATTATACGACGAAGCCACAATCTTACGCATCGCACAATTTTTTCAAGATCATACTGCGCATGAGGATATTCACCCAAGTGCATTTTTATTGTAGTGTTTTAGGGACCTGAACGTGTCATGTTCAATGCACAGATCAGTCATTTTATACGTTTGGAAAAAATGAATGAATTGAAAATAGCTTACTTCTTTTTATCCTTAATTTTTACATTAATCTCTTGTAAAAGTATGCCCGTACGACCTGAAAATCAAATAACGTTTGACCTAGATTATAATCATGATTTAGATAATAATGATAATTTTTCTCCCGATGATCAGTGGCTTGTGTACGATACTAGGACGGACGAAGGAGGCATCGCTATTTCGAGTAAAATTGAAAAAGTTCACGTAAAGACCGGGGAGAAAAAGGTTTTATATGCGCTAAAGGAAAACACCCAATGGGGCCCTGGCGTAGGTGCCGTTAGTTATTCTCCCATCGATTTTTCCGTGGTTTTCATTCGTGGATTAATGCATAGTTCGAAAGAAAATCCCTATCAGCAATGGCGCCGGACGGGTGTAATTATTGATGAAAAAAATCCGAATGTTCCCATCCGCATGGATGCGCGTGATGTGAATTTTCCATTTACGGCAGGTGCGTTGCGGGGTGGTACGCACCGACATGAATTTAGTGGGGATGGCAACTGGATTGGCTTTACCTATAATGATGCGATCATGCAATCATTGGAAGCCAAAACGGGTAAAAAACACAACTTAAGAACGATTGGTGTTGCTAAAAAAAATCACCCCGTGAAAGTTGATAGCGGGATAAATGGTGAAAATAATTCAGGAGCGTGGTTTAGCGCACTCGTGGTTCACGTGGTATCTAGTCCTACGCCTGGATCTGATGAAATCAGCCAAGCATTAGGCGATTCCTGGGTGGGCAAAAATGGGTATCCACTTGCTGAGGGAGGTTACCAAATGGCAAGAAGCTTTATTGGAACTGTTAATGATGCAAACGGAAAACCGGTAGATGAAGTTTTCCTAGTTGATATTCCCAAGGAAATAAATCAAAATGGATCTTTGGGGCCTTTGGAGGGCACCTTAGATTACATGCCCTTCCCACCCAAAGGAGTCATACAAAAACGATTGACTTATACATCTGAAACTCCAAACCCAGGTTGTGCGGGTATCGTTCGAAGCGATTTGATGGGTGAAAACCTGGCCTATTTAGCCTACGATATTAACGGAATTAGGCAAGTTTTTACAATTTCTCCGAAGGGAGGGAAGCCCCAACAAATCACAAAACATGATAAATCGGTAACTAGCAGTTTGCGCTGGCATCCGTCAGGTAAATTTATTTTCTATGTGTACGAGGGAAGAATAGTCCAGTGCCAACTAGGTTTGGATGCATTTGAAAATCGAATGCAATACTTGACGGCTAAGCAGCGCAACGAGCCCACCAACATTGTTCTTTCGCACGACGGGAAAACGGTAGCGTTTAATCGAAAAGTAATGAATTCGAAAAATCAAGAAACGAAGCAGATCTTCACAATTAGCTTACCCTAACGCATCATTCGTTCAAATGTTTTTTGAAGAAATTTAGTGTTCTACTCCAAGCTAAATCAGCCGTTTCTTTCTGATAACGCGCCGGGGATGAGTCATTATTAAAGGCGTGTTGGGCCCCTTCATAAATAAACAATTGATAATCTATCTGATTACTTTTCAATGCATTTTCATAAGCTGGAATCCCCGCATTGATACGTTCATCTAAACCGGCATAATGAAGCATCAATTTGGCTTTAATTTTAGGAACCATTGCAGGGTCGATTTGCCGACCGTAATAAGGCACGCCTAAAGTTAATGCAGGATCCGCGGCGGCCAAATCATTGACAATACCACCGCCCCAACAAAATCCAATGCAAGCCGTTTTTTGATTACTATTTTTCAATGTTCTGAGGAAGCTTAGCCCACTCAGCATATTTTCAATATTTTGTTTCGCATCTAATTTTCCGATTAGCGTACGTCCCTCATCTTCGTTTGTTGGCGTACCCCCAAATTGACTCAATCCATCAATCCCTAAGGCTATAAATCCCTCCTTGGCAATTCGCCTCGTCACATCTTTTATGTGTGGGGTTAAACCTCTGTTTTCATGTATGACTAAAACAGAGCCCATGCGCTTTTTCGCCTGCTTGGGTTGGACTAAATAGCCTTTGATAACACCATTAGGTGATGGAAACTCCGCTATCGAAATGAGTAGGTCGCTATCATCCTCGGCAACTTGTGCACTTGCCGCATAACTCCCCTCTAAAACGGGTAAAATAGTGCTTAAAGCAGCTGTTCCTCCGATTAATTTGGTTAATCGGTTTAAAAAAACTTCCCTGCTTAAAGGCTTGTGTGTATATTCATCAAATAGTTGAATGATTTCTTGATTTAATTTCATCGTAAATTTTATTTAAAATGGTATTTTTCAGGAATAATTGGCAATATAAAATTTTATTGGCGGGGTTTATATGTTTGTGCCAACTAGCACAAAAATTTTCAATTACATAACATTGGTACCTATGAGAAAATTAGTCCAAGCATTGTTTTTTATTTCGTTTGCATTTTCGAGTCAAGCTCAGATCGTTGACTTTTCAAATGCCACGATACATGTGACAAAAGAATTAAAATCTCCCTATCGAGAAACCTATCTTAGGCTAATTCAGGAAGAGATTAAATCGCGCACCGAGCTGAATTTGCGTGTACAAGATAAATCGGATGCGATGCCAATCATCGCCTTGGTGTTCGCGACAGATCAAAATTTGCATGGTATTTCGTTACCCCAATTGCCTAAAAATTCCCCTGCATTTGCCAAAGAGGGATATGCTTTTTCAATCGATATAAGTACTAAAAGGCCTATTTTATGGCTCATAGGTGGGGATGAAAGGGGTATTTTATTTTCCTTAGGTGAGTTTTTCCGAAAAGCCCATTTGTCGAAGCATAAGATTTTAGTGGATAAAAAATATGATGTAGTAGTTTCACCGCTGCATACAATTCGTGGCCATCAGTTGGGTTATCGGAATACCGCCAATTCATGGGATGCTTGGGATGCGAAGCAGTATGAACAATACATTCGAGATTTAGCGCTTTTTGGAACGAATGCGATTGAAAATATTCCCATGGAGGACAGTCCGCTAGGGCCTCACATGAAATTTTCGCGGGAGGAAATGAATGTTAAATTAAGCCAAATCTGTTTGAATTATGGGCTGGATTACTGGGTTTGGACACCTGCTATTGTGGACTTAGCCGATGAAGCCAAGTTTAAGCAGGAGGTCATCAAGCACACTGATTTTTATAAAAGAACGCCCAAGATAGATGGCGTTTTTTTTCCTGGGGGTGATCCTGGAAGTAATCATCCGAAATATGTGTTGCCTTTCTTAAAAGCCCTATCAGCAGAGCTGAAATTATCTCATCCGGCAGCGGGAATGTGGGTTTCTTTGCAAGGGTTTAGTGACGAGGAGGTTAATTATTTTTACGAATACTTGGAAAAATATCAACCCAACTGGTTAGTGGGTGTCGTTACAGGTCCAAGTAGCCCTGATCTGGCAAGTACGCGTTTCAGATTACCCAAGCAATACAAGCACCGCCATTACCCGGATATCACACATACGGTGCGTTGCCAATATCCTACGGAGAATTGGGATCAAGCATTTGCCCTAACAGAAGGTCGTGAGGTTTCGAATCCTCAGCCGGTTTATTATGCTAAAATACATCAGCGATTTGCGCATTTGACAGATGGATTTATAGCTTATTCAGATGGGGTTCATGATGATGTCAACAAAGTTGTTTGGAGCCAAAGATCGGTTGATCCATCAAAAGATGTGCGTGATGTCTTGGTTGAGTATGCAAGGTTCTTTTTTGGCAATCATGTATCAGAACAAGTAGCTGATGGCATTTTGGCTTTGGAGGGTAATTGGGTGGGTCCAGTAGAGGAAAATGGGGGTATTGAGACAACGTTCGCGTACTGGACAAATTTAGAAATTCAACATCCGACGCTGAAGAATAATTGGCGATGGCAACAGCTGTTGTTGCGTGCATATTACGATACCTATATCAAACGGCGAAAAATTCATGAGCAAAAATTAGAGAATCAGGCGAATTTAATCTTAACCAAAGCTAGTCAAATAGGGGTACTTAAAGCCATGGAAATGGCGCTTGCGAAGGTTAATGAGGCAGATAATGCATCTGTAAATTCAGATTTACGTCAAAAAATCATCTCTTATTGCGACGCATTATTTACCTCCATTGGTCTTCAATCGAGTGTGGTGAAGTATCAGGCAAGCGGCGCGGAGCGTGGGGCCGTATTGGATTTTATTGATTACCCCTTAAATAACCGGTGGTGGTTAGCTGATGAATTCGAGAAAATTAAAAAAATGACCAAGGAGGAAGATCAATTAGCGCGCATCGCAGTGATTGCGAACTGGGAGAATCCAGGGATTGGTAGTTTTTACGATAACGTATCGGATGTCGCGAAGGGTCCTCGTGTGACGACTCGAACGGATGATGGAACGGATGTGCTATGGGAAGAAAATGGTAAAAGTAGGCGCCGATTATCCTCTCAGTTATATCAAAATTTTCCCAAACTAACGTATGTTGACCTAGACCCCAATGCGAAATATTCCATTCGGATTTCCGGTTATGGAGAAGCCTTACTACGTGTAGATGGCGTTCGCATTGCGCCGACGCTATATCAAAAAGGCATGGGGGAGTTCAAAGAGTTTCAGCTGAGTCCACAGTATGTGCGCGATGGAAAAATTGAGGTTTCGTTTGATGAACCGGAGGAATCTCATTTAAATTGGCGTCAGCATTCCAAAGTTTTTGATGTGTGGTTATTTAAAAATTAACATAAAATTTATTTTAGTTAACATCTGTTGCGGTACCTTTTAGTACATTTAAAAAACAATAACTTATCCATGGAAAATCATCATTCAATCTCGAGGAGACATTTCGTTAAAAATATTTCGTTCGCATCTGCTTTTTTTGTGGGTGGTGGATTTCGCTCATTTTCTGAGCAGGAGGTAAACCTAGTAAAGGATCAGGTCGTTATGCGCTTTGCGGTTGCCTCTGATTCGCATTATGGCCAGCCGGATACTCCGTATGAGGCGATGATGGATACAATTATTGAAAAAATTAACCTTTTCCATGGTTCAAATCCACTTGATTTTTGTGTGATGAATGGAGATATTGTTCATGATGAAAAAGCTTTTTTGCCGCTTGCCAAAAGGAAATTGGATGGATTCCGGATGCCATATTATGTTACTCGGGGAAATCATGATAAATGTTCATCAGATTTTTGGCAAAACGTGTGGAACATGCCTTTGAATCATAACCTAGTAGTCAAAGATTCTGTTGTTTTATTGGGTGATACGTCGAACGAACAGGGTACCTATGTTTCTCCTGATTTAGCGTGGTTAGCTTCACAGTTGGAGGCCAATAAACTACGTAAAAATGTATTTTTGTTTTTACATATCCCGCAGGCGAAATGGACTAAAAATGGGATTGAAACACCTGCATTTTTTGAGTTGATAAAGAAATATCCCAACATTCGGGCTGTGTTTCATGGTCACGAACACGATCAAGATGGTGTTCAAATGGTAGGCAAACTACCTTTTTTGTTTGACTCACACATTGGTGGTAGCTGGGGCACACCACATAAGGGTTTTCGCGTAGTTGAACTCCTGAATAATGGAACCGTTCTTACATATTTGATGGATCCTACGAATAAAAGGAACGAGCTAAGCTACGGATTAATGTCTTAAACGGGCTTCTATTGCGCGACTCAATAACGTAATTATCGCGTCCGGCAGTAGATGTTACTAAAATTCTTTTTCACCAAATTCACTACTAGATAACTTTAGTTTTTTCTCACTAGATCGGAAATTATAGGATAGATTTAAGAGGAAAATATTGGTTTCTTGAATGTAATTTGTTGAGGTATAAAAGTTATCGCCTGTTGTAGAAATGCTTTGTTCATTTACCTTCATGTTCCCAAATGCCAAATTCTGCCACTGAACTGTCAGAAATAATTTATTTTTCAAAACGCCTTTCTTTAGGCTTATGTTGGGTTGATAAAATCTTGAATCAATACCTTGAGCCGTGTTTTTAGCGGAGAGATAAGCTAAATTAAACTGCGCTGAGGTGGAGGTATTTATTTGGTAACTGATGTTTGAATTAATTGAATAGACCAAACCGCTGGAATTTACAGCAACTGAATTATTGAATAAGGCACCTTTTATCTGTAAGCTATAGATGTTTCCGCCTACGAACATCCTCAAATTTTTAAAAGGGGAGTGGGTAAAGCCCATGTCGGATCCAACTAATTGTGCTTTTCCTGCATTGGTGTATATTCTATTCAAAATGGTATCATTATATACGCTATTGACGCGATTAACGATATTATCTATTTGCTGCGTGTAAAGCGTAAGATAAAATGAGGACTTTTTGAAATCTTTTGTAAATCCTGCCTCCATAATTCGAATAAATTCGGGTAGAATGGATGGATCACCTTGCTCGAGTGTTTCGCTATGTTCTCTTTCTGGGTACGGATTAAGTTCGCTATTCGTAGATCGTTGAACTCTCCTACTGTAGGCTATTTTAAATCGTAAATCATCTTTAAAGTTATAGAGGATATTAGCCGACGGGAAAAAATTAGCAAGTTTCAAAACAGAACTTGATGCCGATTTAGGTACCTGAAAGTCTCTAAAAGCATTTTCATAACGCAAGCCGGATGTAAATTCTAATTTTTTAAAGACACCGCCATATTGGGCATAGAGTCCATGAATTTTATTAATGATTTGTATTTGGGCTGAAAAATTTGGATTTAAAACCAGTGGCAATCCGTTGCCCGATTTTTGAAAATAATTAAAGACCCCATTTTGTGATTGATTTCGATATTGATATCCCATGGTAAGTTTTCCTATGCCCAACGAAGTTTCATAATCAATTTTTAATCGATAGGCATTAAGTGGATTTTCCCCGGTATTTAGTGTGTATTGTAGCGTGTCAGTAGTATTTCTTTCCCGTAAGTTTCTGTTTTGGGTGAATCCGTCAATCATCGCATATTCATGTAGTCCCGAAAGGCTTAAGCTGGATTTATTTCTAAAACGATGGGTATAATCTACGTTATAGACATTAAAGTAGCCCGACTTTAAAACCAGATTAGAATTAAAATAATTAGTTCGTCCAATTAATGTATTTGTTAAAACATTGTATTTCGAATTGGTGTAAAATATGTCGGCAGTGCGGTATTGATTCTTTTTGCCTATATATACGCCAACGAGCAAATCATCGTTTTTTGTCGGCGTATAAAGTGCAGAGCTTCGGAATCCATAGCTATCACGTTTAAAACTTCTTTCTCCTTCGCTAGGAAACGAGGTTAGCACATTTTGAATTGTTGTCCTTACATCTCCAATACGTCTTCCTGCAATATCATTTTGTAAATAATTGAATGAACTAGCCATATTCCATTTTCCTTTTTGAAATGTAGCGCTTAGATCAAAGCTTTGTCTACTGGGTTCCGTTGCATTTTCATATTGTTTAATTCTTGGAAGGCCATACTGCATATTGGAGGAGAAGGACCAACCATCTTTTGTGCCTTTTTTAGTAACAATGTTGATAATTCCGGCTTTGCCATCTGCATCATATTTGGCAGTTGGGGCAGTTATCATTTCAATATTTTCAATCGTATTAGCTGCGATTTGGGCAAGTATCGTAGCGGCGTCTACTTGGGTTGGTTTTCCATCGATTAAGATTAAAAATCCTTTTGATCCCCGCATGGAAATTTCTCCTTCGGCATTAATCATGACGGAAGGGATATTCTTAAGTACATCTGCGGCGGTTCCACCTTTAGCTACCTCAAATTGATCCGCTTTAAAAATTTGTTTTTCCAAGGTTGACATGACCTTGATCTTTTCTTTTGAAACTTGGATGGTTTCTAATTCTTGATTCTGTGGTGTTAGATAGATAGCACCAAGTTTCAATGGACCATTTAGTTGATCAACTAATATGTCAATAAGTTTAGTTTGATAGCCTACGTATTGAATTTTTAGGCTATATGCTCCTGCTTTTACACCAGTAAATTCGAAAAAACCTTTTTCATTTGCTATTTGTCCTTTGGCTGCACTGGGTTGATTTTTTGACACAATTTGAACAGATGCAAATGAAAGTGGTTCTCTTGTCAACGAGTCTATTAGTTGGCCATTTATTGACTGATTTTTTTGGGAAAAACTTGTAAAACAAACGAATAGC
This sequence comes from Spirosoma fluviale, assembly GCA_945883625.1. GTDB lineage: Bacteria > Bacteroidota > Bacteroidia > Cytophagales > Spirosomataceae > Aquirufa > Aquirufa fluvialis_E. The sequence continues at coordinate 45,061 of CAMCXW010000002.1, read as the reverse complement.
AAAAGATATTTAAACATCACGGAGGTAAAATAGACTATTAAAGTAAACAGATATTATTTAAAGCCTGTATTTCCTTACAATGAATTTTAAATTATTTTTAAAGAGGTAAGCCTGAAAAACTAGGTGTTGGAAGGACCAACTAGCTTGATTGCGCGTATTTGTAAATCGTGTGATTTGCCAACTAATAAACCTTTACCGCACGTACGAAATATTCTGCACGCTTGTTGGCAATGAAACCACTCATTCCAAAACTAAAACTATGTCTCCACGCACTTTCTTCATTTACCTCGGAGGAACTCCAATAATAGGTGTTTTTAAATCCACCGATTTTTTGCCTGTTTTGGTACAAAAAACTTAATTCCTCGCGCGATGGTAAATGCCAACCATCTCCTAATTTAGCGCAAGCTTTTTTTGCATCTTGCCAATTCAATTTCTCAGGAAGATCAAATTCGGCAACGTCCAATTTTCCAATTCGGATAGGATTTTCAATGGGACGCAGGGATGTTTGTGCCATGAGCAGACAGTTTATAAGCAGGAAAGGAAATATCAATAACTTTTTGATTTGGTTTGTTTTTAAAAAAGTATCAAATATTAATTTTTAGTGCATTAGCGAGTTTTACGTTAATTAATTCGCCTTTTTTAGTCAATTTTTTCAATTTCGACACTAAATGGTAAAATCATTTTACCCTTAATCAAATAATAGGGAATCAATTCCCCATTTAATTCGGGAAGTGTTATATTTTTCATTTCAATTAAATCCGTATTGGTATCATTCTTCATTTGATTAATTATTGAATTTGTTTCCAAATACATTGCCCCTCCTGCACTAATTGGCTTTATGAATTTAAATTTAAAATTATACTTGCCTTTTAAAATACTGACGTTCCATTTTCCAAATATTAATTCTTGATCCCATAAGCCGCGAGAACCATCCGCATCATTTCGATTCAAAATCAATGGATTTTCCATTTTTGACCCAATAGTGGTGACGGGGTGCTTTATCAGATTTTCGGATAGAATTAATTCATGGTATATGATGTCTAATTCATTTTTCAGTTTCCACGCAATCTCCTTATTAGTTTTTACAATGTTATTGAGTTCATGGACATCGTTTTTCAAATTGTATAATTCAAAATCATCAATTGAAGCGTTATAATTTGTTTGCCCAACTAGCTTATATCCTGATTTTTGAATGGCCATACTAGTATAAAGTTCAGGATACTTTCTCGTCCAATAACTAAATAATGCCCGATCTGACCAATCGGTATTTTTGCCTTTTATAAGGGGTAAAAGGCTTTTTCCGTCAATTTTCCGGTCAGTTGGTAAATCCGCATGGCATAATTCAGTTAAAGTAGGCAAAATATCAAAGTGGGCCGCCATGGTTTCAATAACTTTGCTCTCTTTTGTCAAAGCAGGATATTTCAAGAAAAAAGGTACTCGGGTACCACCATTATAAACTGAGCCCTTTTTATCTCGCAGCCCTGCTGTAAAACGTAATTGCTGCGGGCCATTGTCCGTCATAAATAGGACGATGGTCTCCTCTTCAATTCCTAAATCAGTTATTTTTTGAAGTAGCTTACCAATGTTATCATCAATATTGCTGACCATTCCGTAAACTTTTCGAGCGTCCTCTTTATCTTTCTCGCTCATTTTCAGATACATTGGATTATTTTTATCAAATTCAACGGAAGGATCTACATTTTTGTACATCTGATAATATTTATCGGGTACTTGTAAAGGCGTATGCGGAGCATTAAATGAGAGATAACAGAAAAATGGATTGTCCTTGTTTTTTTCAATGAATTTGATGGCGTTCGCTGCAAAAATATCTGAACAATAGCCACTGTAGGATTCCTGCTTACCATTTTTCCACAAGACTGGGTTAAAATAGCTACTGTCTTTTTGGAAATAGGTGCTTACATCACCCACCTGGCCCATGCCTCCAGAAAGGTGCATGAGTGTCTCATCAAATCCCTGATCCATCGGCCGACTAGGAAAATTATCACCTAAGTGCCATTTCCCAAATAACCCAGTGGCATACCCTGCATGCTTTAATATTTCAGCAATTGTGATCTCTGAAGATGCCATCGTCGCTCCACCATTGTACGTATCTCGAATTCCTGTTCGCAATGAGTAGCGGCCTGTCATTAAACTAGACCGGGTAGGCGCACATACTGGAGAAACATGAAAATTGCTAAACTGAATACTCTGCTTAGCAAATCGGTCGATGACTGGTGTCTTTACAATTGAATTTCCGGTAATTCCCAAGTCACCATATCCTTGGTCATCGGTAATAATCAAAACAACGTTTGGGTGTTTCTTATTTTGGGCAACGCCTCGGGCAGATACCAAACAGGCTAGTACGATCAACAGAAATTTAAATTTATTAAGTAGCATCATTTTCGTCTTTAAATTTTGAACTTATACTTACTGATTGTTTCAACGAAATTAAATTTCTCTCATCACTTATTTGTGAGATTTATTTCTTTGTAAACACTAAGCAATGTTGCCAGGGAAGGTTGCTTATGTTTTTTTCAAATTTAAACCCGGCAATTTTTAATTCTTTGATGGCCTGGTTTTCGCTCATTTTATGAATTGTTTTTATGGGCACTTCATCATCCTCGGATCGAAACTCGACTAACACCAGTTTTCCGCCAGGTTTCAACGAACTAAGCATCGATAGCGCCATCTCGTAGGGGTAAGAGAACTCGTGGTAAACGTCAACTAGCAAAATTAAATCAATCGTATTTTCTGGTAAGGAAACACTTTTTTCAGTGCATAGCACGGGCACAATTTGGGATAATTTTTCACGCTTGATTCTTGCCTGTAAATAGGCAATCATTTCCTGTTCCACATCGACAGCAAAAACTTTACCAGAGCCCACCATTTTAGAAAGCATGGCACTGTGGTAGCCACTTCCCGCCCCAATGTCTGCAATAAGCATTCCTGGTTTTACAGCTAAGTTTTTTAGTAGAAGCGAGGTGTTTTCCTCCATTTCCCTTTCTTTTCTCTCCAGCCAATCGATGCCGTAATGACTCATCACCTGCGCAATTTGCCTACCCATATACCATTTATTGATGCCATTGGGGTCCCCTGATTTTAGCTTGTAAACTCCTTGTCCCAGCGAATCTAGGGAAAGAGGCAAAAGGGCAAAAAGTAAAAAAATAGATTTAAGTGAATGCATGGGTGGTTTTTGGGTTGAGGTATGCCAAAAAACTAATTTGGCAAACTAAAAAAAGCTTGCTTTTGTGCGAGCTAAAATAACAATTAGTTTTTATCTTTTTCAGCAAGCACTTAACTTTCCTTAAGGCTAGTTTTTATATGAATTAATTATAAATTGGAAATTAAATGAAATACACCGTTAAGCCTCTTTAAGTAAAGCAACCTAATATTATGAAAAATTTTATCCTGTGTGTTTTTTTGATAAGCACCATTTTTCAGGCGAATGGCCAAAAATTCGAAAAGCCTAATATCATAATTATCGTAAGCGATGATCAAGGCTGGGGTGATTTAGGCTATAATGGAAACTTAACGGTAGCGACTCCTTCCATCGACAAAATAGCAAAAAACGGAGTCAGTTTTCAGCATTTTTACGTGAGTCCAGTTTGCTCACCCACACGCGCTGAATTATTGACGGGCCGTTATCACGTGCGTGGCGGTATTTCTGGCACAGCCACAGGAAGAGTGAGATTAGATTTAGACGAGACGACAATTGCCCAAATTTTTAAAAAAGCTGGTTATTCAACAGCAGCTTATGGAAAATGGCATAATGGAGGTCAGGCACCTTACCATCCTAACTCCAGGGGTTTTGATGATTTTTATGGTTTTTGTTCGGGTCATTGGGGTAATTATTTTAATCCAATTCTTGAACATAATGGAGAAATTACGAAAGGTAAAGGGTTTATAACCGATGATTTAACAAATCATGCGATTGAATTTATGGGCCAACATGCGAAATCTCCCTTCTTTCTTTACTTGCCCTTAAATACACCGCATAGTCCCATGCAAGTGCCTGAGGAGAATTGGACTAAGTATAAAAATATTGAACTAAGCCAAAAAGGAACCATCGCCTCCAAAGAAAACATCTTGCATACCAAAGCTGCGCTTGCGATGACTGAAAATATCGATTGGAATGTTGGTAGACTGATGAAGCGATTAGATCAATTGAAGCTGACCAAAAATACCATTGTGCTTTATTTTTCAGATAATGGGCCCAATGGTCATCGCTGGAATGGGGGAATGAAAGGGATTAAGGGGACAACGGATGAAGGTGGCGTCAGATCACCTTTGCTTATGCAGTGGCCGGCAAAATTTAAGGGCGGAACTCAAATCAAATCCATCACGAGTGTCATGGATTTATTACCTACTTTAGCAGATTTAGCCGAAATACCGTTTACGTCCCAAAAACCATTGGATGGGACCAGCCTTAAACCCATATTGATGGGAAATCAAACCTCCGAGGATTCCGACCGTTTTATTGTTAGTTATTGGAATAAACAAATCAGTGTTCGGTCACAAAATTTCAGATTATCCGCGGATGGTGCGCTGTATAATTTAGTCGATGATTATGCGCAAACTACCAATGTCGCCACTACTTTTTCAGCTGACTATCAAAAACTTTTGCAAGTAAAAAATACATGGGAATCAGACGTATTAACCGAACTCCCCAAAGAAGACAATAGACCTTTAATCATCGGTCACCCAGGTTTACCTATAACTCAATTGCCTGTCAGTGAGGGGTTTGGCCATGGAAATATAAAACGATCTAATCAGCATCCCAATGATAGCCACATGACAAATTGGTTATCCAAAGAGGATTTTATTAGTTGGGAAGTAGCACTTGAACAAGAAGGGGATTTTGAAATTAGTCTTTATTATGCGTGCTCAAAAGAGAATGTTGGAACAGCGTTATCCATGTCTTTTGGTGATTCCGTCGTGACTGGTAAAATTACAAAAGAAAATAATGTGCCACTTTTCGGGATGGAATATGATCTTGTTCCTCGAGAGGAATCTTACATGAAAGATTTTAGGCCTTTAAATTTAGGTTCTGTGCATTTAAAGGCAGGAAGTGGAACCTTGAAGGTATTCAGTAATTCATTGCTTAAGGCCAGCGATCTTGATGTAAAATTGGTAACGCTCCGTCGTTTAAATTCACCTAAAATGAATTAATAATGATTGCCTTTAATTTTAACTTTCACACATGCGATCCAATTTGATGTTGCATTTGGGTCGTAATAAACTAGTTTTTGTATGGTAAAAATAGCCTTTAATTTAGGCCAAAGGAATGGCTTAAATGGAACGAAGATGATTCGAATTTTATGGGTTTTTGTTTTTTTGTGCTTGGTAAGTTTGATGGCTGACGCATCAGATAGTCCAAAAAAGCCTAACATTATTTTCATCCTAGCAGATGATTTGGGATATATGGATTTGGGTTGCTACGGAAACCCGTATAATGAAACACCTAATCTCAATAAATTAGCGAGCGGTGGGGTTCGTTTCACTCAGGCTTATGCTGCCAGTCCTGTTTGTTCTCCTTCCCGTGCGGCAATTATGACGGGCCTTCATCCTGCTCGCCTAAAACTAACCAACTTTTTAATTGGAAATCGGACAGAGGCGGATTCCCCATTATTACCCGCTCTGTGGACTACCTATTTACGGTCAAAAGAAATCACGTTGGCACAGCGACTAAAGTCCTTGGGTTACCAAACGGGGATGATTGGGAAATGGCATTTGGGTTCTGGCGACAGCTTAGCTCCTTGGAATCGAGGTTTCGATTATGCCCGGATGATTGGTAAAAATGGGCTAGATTATTATAATTATGGGATCTATGAAAATAGCTTTAAAACTGTTTTTGAAGATGATGGCAAAACCTACATGACGGATAAATTAAGTGATTATGCGGTCGAGTTTATAGGAAATCAAAATCAGTCAAATCCATTTTTTATGTATATGTGCTACTCAGCGCCCCATGTATTTATCGTTCCTAAAGCAACCAAACTGAATAAGTATTTCATGAAATACGAAAAATTCAAGGGCAAATTTAATCCGTATTATGCGACAATGGTGGAGAGTATGGACGACGGCGTTGGTCGAATTATGGAGTTGTTAAAACAAAAAGGCTTGTTGGCAAATACCTTAGTCATTTTTGCATCTGATAATGGGGGAGTAGGTTTGCCTGAGTTGGGGCCAACTCCCACACAAAATGATAGCCTGAGGAAATGGAAAGGCCATGTCTATGAAGGCGGAGTGAGAATTCCTACCATCATGTTTTGGGAGGGCAAGATTTTGCCCAATCAGGTGAACGATGCTTATTTTATGAATACGGACTATACGGCCACGATATTAGATTTGTTAGATCAAAGACCGCCTGAATTTACGGATGGCAAAAGTATTTGGCCTTCAATTAATCATCCAAATGTAAAAGATGAAACCCGCGCTTTGTTTTGGCATTATCCGCATTTTTCAAATCAATTAGGCCGACCAGCCGGATCGGTAAGATTAGGGGATTGGAAGTTGGTGGATAATTTCGAAACTTCCCATGTTGAATTATATAATTTAAAAAATGATGTAGGGGAACGCCATGATTTATCAAATGATTTTCCTTTGAAAAGAGACGAATTACATCGCTTATTAAAAGATTGGCGGCAAAATGTTCAGGCCAATATGCCCATTAAGAAATAATTTCTTGGGAATAAATCGTCAGAAAAATTAGAATGAAATCCAGTTGATGGCAACGATTAATGAATCATATTTTTGAAAATGCGTATAGGTAACTAGAATGGAGGAGAAACAATTAATTGATCAGTTTGGCCCCTTGGAATTTTTTTCTGAGTTACATCCGCTGTTCGTTCATTTTCCTGTGGGTCTTTTCTCTATTGTTGTTGTTTTTGCTTTTTTGCCGAAATCAAAAAATAGGGATTATCAACTAGCAATTCAATATTTACTAGGCATAGGAGCTTTCTTTTCCTTGCTCTCTTGTATCAGCGGGTACTTTTTAGCTGAATCGCAAAATAAGCAGTCGGCAATATTCACCTCACATCAATGGCTAGGAATAGCTACGTTTATACTCTTTTCAACTGCTTTTTTTTATCCGAAATGGCAAAAAATTAGCATAGGATTAGGAGGGATTGTCTTGCTGTTTACCTTATATTTTGGGACAGTTTTAACGCATGGAAGTTTCTTGAAATGGAAGGAAAAAGTAGTCCAACAGATTAACGAGATCATATCAAAACCGGTTGAAACGAAGGATAAAGATGCCGTGAAAAAGATTGTTTCGTTACCTGATACGCCATTGAAAGTGGAGGAGCAAGCCTCTTATGCGGCAGTAACGGAGCCGATGATCAAGGAATTGAAAAGTCAAGGAATAATTGCCCAAGTGATGGATCCGACTACCCAGCAATTGTTCATTAATTTTGTCAATGTGAAGCAAGTTGAACCTACGATGTTTGAGGTACTTTATCCAATTAAAGATCAAATTGCAGGCTTTCGAATTACTAATTTGGTCCTGAATCAGGAAGCGATGCGTAGTTTGTTTGGGTTTAAAAATGTAGAAATACTCCAACTCTCCAACGCACATTTGACGGATGAATTAGTAGGTTTGATTTTACAATTACCTAAATTACAGCAACTTAATTTATATGGTAATCCTATAACGGATCAAACGGCTATGGCTTTACACAATGTGTTTTCTTTAAAAAAGTTATATGTTTGGCAGACAAATATTAGCCCATTAGCTTTGAGTGAATTACAAAAAGCACGTCCTCAGCTTCAGATTGAAGGAGGAAGTCAGTTGCTAACAAAACCGGACTCCTTAAAAAAATGATTAAATATCTTTTGTTACTTTTTCCGAGTTTGATATTTGCTCAAAACAAAACTGGATTGGCGGTAAAATTGCCTGCTGGAATTTCGGCAGAATGGCAACTTTTACCCAAAGAGTTAGATTATAATCGCCATGTAAAGCCCATCCTTTCGGATAAATGTTTTGCTTGTCATGGTCCGGATAAAGCCAAGCAAAAAGCAGGCTTACGCCTTGATTTTCCTGAAAATGCTTTTGCTGAGTTGCCTGAAAGTCCTGGGAAATTTGCCATTAAACCGAACAAATTACTCCAAAGCGAAGTATATCATCGAATTATTTCGAATGATCCCAAATATAGAATGCCTTCGCCTAAGTCGCATCTATCATTATCTAACAAAGAGAAAGCGACTATTCTAAAATGGATTCAAGATGGTGCTGTCTATCAGCCGCATTGGGCTTTTTTGAAACCAAATAAGCAACGTGTTCCTACTCTTTTGGAGGCTAATCCACGGAAAGTACTTGATTATTTTGTTGAGAATAAACGTCAAGAACAAGGACTGAAAGCTGCTCCCAAGGCGTCCAATGAATTACTGCTTCGGAGATTGTATTTGGATTTAACGGGTTTGCCACCGAGTTTGAATGATATCAATCAATTTTTGAAAGACAATGATCTTAATGCCTATGAAAAACAAGTGGATAAATTACTTGCATCACCACATTTAGGAGAAAAAATGGCTGGGGATTGGCTGGATATTGCTCGATTTGCAGATTCGCATGGATATACGGTTGATCGAATTCGCGATATGTCGCCCTATCGCGATTGGGTTATACGCGCATTTAATACCAATATGCCTTACGATCGATTTATAAATTATCAATTAGCTGGAGATTTAATGCCTAATCCAACAAAGGACATGTTAATCGCCACGGCCTTTAATCGAAATCACCAGCAAAATACAGAGGGAGGGATTATTGAGAAAGAATTCCAAACAGAGTATGTCATGGACCGTGCAAACACTTTCGGTGAAGCGTTTATGGCCTTGTCTGTTGGCTGTGCCCGTTGCCATGATCATAAATACGATCCCTTTTCCCAAAAGAATTACTACGAATTATTTAGTTTTTTTAATAACGTACGAGAGGCGGGACAGATTTCCTACAATGACGATATGCCTACGCCTACGTTGATGTTGCCAACAAAGCAAAAAGAGGAAATTTTGGCATTTATTGAGCAAAAGATTCAAGTAAAAAAGGATGAATTGGGCCAACGGAAAAAGAATAATTTGGGTCAGTTTTCGGATTGGGTAGCCCAGGGGAATGCAGCCGCTTTATCCAATCAAATGATACCACAGAAAGGACTTATTGGTCATTATACCTTTCAAAATAACTTAATAAACTTAATTGATTCGAGCCAAAAAGCTGAAATGAAGCACGAAGCTGGTCAAAAAGGGGATTTGCCAAACTTTGAATCAGGGAATCATTTAGTGTTTGATGGGGATGCTTATTTGGATTTAAACACGGTAGGGATCTTTCGAAAATCGAATGCATTTACAATTGGAATTTCAGTTAATATCCCTACTGATTTAAATGAGGGCGTAATTTTCCACAAGTCGATAGCTGAACGCTTATATAATTTCAAAGGGTTTCATTTGTATATACGGGATGGGAAATTTGAAATTACGATGGCACATACAGCTCCTTCGAATGCCATTACGAAGTTGTCGCTTAAAGAGGTTCCCAAAAATAAATGGATTCAATTAACACTGACTTACGATGGTTCCTCTTCTGCCCAAGGCTTTAAATTATTTCTTGATGGCGAAGAATTAGCTATGGAAACCGAAATTGATCAGTTGTACAAAGACATAAATTTCAATTCCAAATCGGAACCCGCTATACAAGTTGGCGGATGGTGGAGAGGCCTAGGATTTAAAGGGGGTAAAGTTGATGATTTATTCGTTTATCAACGCGAGCTGAGTCCATTTGAGGTGAAGGTATTGGCGAAAAAAGCTTCCTGGAAGGACATCGTTTTAAAAGATTTTAGCTCGCTCAAGGAAGGCGAAGTTTCGGTATTACACGATTATTATACCCAAAATCATGATATTGATTACGTGATTAAATGGTCCGAATTAACGGCGCTTCGAACTGAGCTTGCTGATTCGACGAAAAACGTGCAGGAGCTTATGGTCATGCAAGAAATGCCTAAACCCAAACAATCCTTTTTACTAGCTAGGGGGCAATATGATGCTCCGACTATTCCTGTTTTTCCTTCCACTCCGGAAAGCGTGCTCCCTTTTTCATCTCATTTGCCAAAAAATAGATGGGGTTTGGCTCAATGGTTAACGGATAAAAATCATCCCTTAACCTCCCGCGTGTTAGTCAACCGAATATGGCAAAATTTCTTTGGAATAGGTTTAGTCAAAACCTCTGAAGATTTTGGAAACCAAGGTGAAATGCCAAGTCATCCGGAGTTATTGGATTGGCTTGCTGCTGATTTTGTAGAAAAAGGATGGGATATAAAGCGGCTGATGCGTGAGATTGTTCTGTCAGAAACGTACCAACAAGACTCTAAAACTAGTCCGAAATTGTTGGAGCTTGATCCCGAAAATCGCTACTTAGCTAGAGGGCCATCGAAGCGGTTGACCGCTGAAATGTTGCGAGATAACGCATTGGCAGCTAGTGGATTACTGAATACTAAAATTGGAGGAAAAAGTATAAAGCCTTATCAGCCAGCTGGTTTATGGGAGATAAATAGTTCAACTTACCTCCAAGACACTACGGATGCTGTGTACAGACGAAGTTTGTATGTCATTGTTAAACGTACGGTGCCAAATCCTACTTTAAGCACATTTGATGCATCAGCGCGCACATCTTGTTTACCTAGGCGACAAAAAACAAACACGCCATTACAGGCCTTGGTGGTTTTGAATGACCCTACATTTGTAGAAGCGGCCAAAGTTTTGGCCATTGAAATGAGCCGTGAAAAAGATCCCAAAATTGCGATTAATTTAGCCTTTCAGAAATTAACGGGAAGGGAGATTCCCCTGGAGCAATTGAAATTATTGTTGGAATTACAGGCCAAACAGTTTAAGAAGTTTCAGCTGTCACCCCAAAAAGCGACAGGTTGGCTTCGATCTGGATTGGCTAAAATTCCCGCCGACTTAGATATTTCGACTGTGGCGGCGAATGCTGTTGTGGCAAGTACCATTATGAATTCAGATGCAACGCTAACGAAAAGATAACATGGCACCATTTAATGACTTGTCGGAATTGCATCGAAAGTTGGATCGTCGAGATTTTCTTCAAAAGACCGGCATGGGTTTTGGTGCTTTGGCGTTGAATAGTATTTTTTCCCAGCAAGCGAACGCTGCGAGTTTGGAAAAAGAAATAATGCGCATGTTGCCAGCGATTGCTCCCAAAGCCAAGCGCGTTGTTTATTTGTTTATGGCTGGTGGTCCATCACAATTTGAGACCTTTGATTACAAGCCTACTTTAAAATCTTTTTATGGAAAAGATTTGCCGGATTCTGTCCGGCGAGGTCAGCGGCTGACGGGCATGAGTGCGAATCAAGCTATTTTGCCAGTTGTACCCTCTAAATTTGAATTTAGCCAGCATGGAAAATCGGGCACGTGGGTGAGCGATTTATTGCCTTATACGGCCCAAGTTGTGGATGATTTGTGCATTATTAATTCCATGTTTACAGAGCAAATAAATCATGATCCGGCGATTACTTTTTTACAAACGGGTCATCAATTAGCCGGTCGGCCTTCTATTGGATCATGGCTCAGCTATGGTTTGGGATCTGAAAATCAGAATTTACCTGCATTTATTGTGTTGGTTTCGAGTGATGCGGCTAAAGATCAACCCTTATATGCGCGTCTTTGGGGCAATGGTTTTTTGCCTTCGGAGCATCAGGGTGTTCAGTTTCGATCGGGTAAAGATCCTGTTTTGTTTTTAAATAATCCGGAGGGTTATGATGGGGAAGACCGGAAAGAGATGTTGGATTATTTGACAAAATTGAACTCAATTCAAAATAATGCATGGGGTGATCCGGAAGTTGACGCACGCATTTCCCAATACGAAATGGCTTTTCGGATGCAAACTTCTGTTCCTGAGGTGATGGATACGCAGGGTGAAAGTGATGCGTCTTTTGCCATGTACGGACCTACGAGTAGGGATAAAGGATCTTTCGCTGCCAATTGTTTATTGGCTAGAAAGTTATTGGAAAAAGACGTTCGTTTTGTGCAATTGTATCACCAAGGTTGGGACCATCATGGTGATTTGCCGCGAAATATGGCTAAGCAATGTCAGCAAACGGATCAAGCGACAGCCGCGTTGATTTTGGATTTAAAACGAAGAGGGATGCTCGAAGATACCTTGGTCATCTGGGGAGGGGAATTTGGACGAACGGTTTATTCGCAGGGCAAATTATCTGCGAATGCCTATGGCAGGGATCATCATCCGAGGTGCTTTTCCATGTGGATGGCTGGTGCGGGTGTTAAGCCCGGAATTACATATGGCCAAACAGATGATTTCTCCTATAATATTTTGAAAGACCCTGTTCATGTACACGATTTCCAAGCCACTTTACTACATCTTATGGGGATAGATCATGAAGAATTGGCTTTCAAATATCAAGGAAGGCGATTCCGATTAACTGATGTGCATGGAAATGTAGTTAAGGCGATTTTAAGTTAGTATGACATAAAAAAAACAACATGAACAAAAAAATACGTTTTTGGGTATTTCTAGGCGTTTCATTTTTTTTGATACCCGCATGGGCTTTTGCAGAAATTGCGAAGGCGGATTCAAGTAACTTTCAACTAATTTCGAATTTGGTCTACGGCAATGCGCCCGATCATCGGAATGAATTAGATATTTACCTTCCCAGCAAGCATACTAAAAAAACTCCCATGGTTGTATTTATTCATGGTGGATTTTGGTCAAAAGGGGGAAAGCATCAATTGCCTAGACCTTTGATTGATTTACTGGTAGGCAAAATGGGATATTCTATGGCCTCTATAAATTATCGGTTTGTCAAAAAGGGGGCTAATAAGTATCCGACTCAAATGGATGATGTAAGCCAAGCCTTGCAATTTCTTTCCAATAAAGCCGATAGTATTGGATATAAAAAGAAGTCATTTGCGTTGATTGGTGCCAGTGCGGGGGCACATTTGGCACTCATGTATGCGTATGCAAATGACCCGAAAAAAATGACGAAGACTGTGGTGGATATCGTTGGCCCTACTGATTTATCTGATTCAATTACGCGTGGCCGACAAGGAATTGCGGATGCGACAATCAGTTATTTTTTGGGAAACCCGGATGCGAAAGCGGAGATAGCTAAGACTTCAAGTCCTATATTTCAATTGACAAAAAAAACAGGTGTACCCACAATCATTTTTCATGGGGAAGATGATGAGCTAGTGGACGTTCGACAGGCAAAAAATTTACATGCTAAATTAAGCCAATTGGGAATCAAAACAGAATTGGTTTTATATCCAAAAGAGACGCATGAAATGAAAAAAAGTTTACCTGATGTATTTGTAAAAACAGCTGATTGGCTTAAAAAAGTATATCCGGTTCGCTAGTTTATGACTAAATAGTCATTAAAAAGTGTGCCGATGGCGCTTATTTATTGGCGTTTGATTCCGAGTAGTTAATGGATTTAGTGAAGAAAAGAGTAAGACCATCTTATTTATAATAATAAATGAAAATAGTCGAATAAATTTGTAATCTTTAGTTGATTTTAAACCTATTTAAATGAAAAATACACGTAGAACCTTTATTAAAAAGGCCTCATCTGGTGCCTTTGCATTAACTTTGGGCGGTATCCTTCCTTCATTTTCTGCGAAAAGTTATCATCAAATTTTAGGAGCTAACGAAAAAATTCGAGTGGCTTGCATGGGTGTTAATAGCCGCGGTTTGGCTGTTGGTAAAAATTTCGCCCTTCAAAAAAATTGTGAGGTTTTGCATGTATGCGATGTGGACTCACGTGCAGCTGAAATTTGCATTGATGCAATCCATAAAATACAATCGATAAAGCCCAAAGCGACACCTGATTTCAGGAATGCTTTAGAAGATAAAGATTTGGATGCGCTTATTGTAACAGCTCCTGATCACTGGCATGCACCCGCTGCTTTGTTGGCCTGTTCAGCAGGAAAACATGTGTATTTAGAAAAACCATGTAGCCACAACCCGAATGAAGGGGAGATGTTGGTTAAATCTGCCGAAAAACACAAACGAATTTTACAAATGGGAAACCAAAGGCGTTCATGGCCTAATGTAGCTGCCGCCATCGCAGAACTACACGGAGGAGTCATTGGTCGGCCCTATTTTGCGAAAACTTGGTACACAAATAACCGGGCATCCATTGGTATTGGGAAAGAGACTGCTGTTCCAGAATGGTTAAATTATGATTTATGGCAAGGTCCCGCACCTCGAAAAGCCTTCAAGGATAATTTGATTCACTACAATTGGCATTGGTTTTGGCATTGGGGAACGGGAGAAGCATTGAATAATGGAACGCACATGGTCGATTTAGCTAGGTGGGGCTTGAATGTGGAATACCCAACAAAAGTTAGTTCGACGGGTGGCCGCTTTAGGTATCAAGATGATTGGCAAACGCCTGATACCCAAATGATTAATTTGGAGTTTGACAATAATTCCATGATTTCATGGGAGGGTAGAAGTTGCAATGGAAAGTCCGTCGAGTCAAATAGTGTGGGAATTATTTTTTACGCTGAGCAGGGAAGTATGGTTATCGAAAGTGGCAACTCGTATAAAATTTATGATTTAAAAAATAATTTGGTCAAGGAGGTTAAAAACAATTTTCTTGTGGATGCCCGTAATCTTTCTGATCCTTCTCAAAATTTAGATGCCTTACACATTCTCAATTTCTTTGATGGCATTCGTTTAGGTACGCGTCTGAATTCGGATATTGTCAGTGGCCACCAAAGTACTCTTTTGGTTCAATTGGGGAATATTTCCCAACGAGTAGGTCGGACCTTGGCTATTAATCCTAAAAATGGACGTATTTTAAATGATCGAGAAGCGATGAAGTATTGGTCACGCGAGTACCAAGCTGGATGGGAGCCTAAAATTTAAGACATGGGAGGGTCCAGGGATTTACTAAATAAGCAAGAAAGTTTTTTGAATGAACGTTTATATTCGTTGGATGCGTTGAGAGGATTCGATATGTTTTGGATCATGGGTGCTGAGGAGGTGGTGCATGGACTTGCTGAAACAACACATTTTGCTTTTTTTCAATCTTTTTCTGACCAACTTCGTCATCCTGCATGGAATGGCTTCACATGTTACGACCTTATTTTCCCGTTGTTTATTTTTTTGGCTGGAGTTTCAACGCCATATTCCATCGGTAATGCGTTGGAAAAGGGGATTGCCAAACATGTCCTATTGAAAAAAATCCTTTTGCGTGGTTTTGCCTTAGTGATATTGGGAATTATATACAATAATGGCTTAATCTTGAAACCCATTGCGGATGTTCGTTTTTCTTCTGTATTAGGTAGAATAGGTATTGCCTATATGTTGGCTAATTTCATTTACCTCTATAGCAAACAAGCTTGGCTACTCATTTGGTTTTGTGGACTTTTGATTGGGTATTATTTGATTCTTAAATTCGCTTCTGCACCTGGTTATGCCGCAGGAGATTTGACTATGCCTGGAAATTTTGCGTCATATGTTGACCGACTAATTTTGCCCGGTAAATTGAGTAAAGGAATTCACGATACGGTGGGATTTTTTAATAACATTCCCGCAATTTGCAATGCGCTTGCAGGTATAATGGTCGGGGTATATTTGAGAAAACCTAATAGTAATGGAAGGAGAAAAACCTTTTATTTATTGGCTTCAGGATGTTTTTCTTTACTACTTGCTCAGCTTTGGAACTTGGATTTTCCGATCAACAAAAATCTTTGGTCTAGTTCTTTTGTCATGCAAACCGTGGGATTAAGTCTCTTATTTTTCGCCGTGTTTTACTACGTAATCGATGTATTAGGCTACAAAAAATGGGCCTTTCCTTTTCAGGTTATCGGCGTAAATTCGATTTTGATTTATATTTCCGAAAAATTTATTGATTGGGAATTTACAGCCAAAAAATTATTTGAATGGGGGTATGTTTGGTCAGGAGAGTCTGGCATGCTTGTTGGTGCCACCCTTTCAATTTTATTTCTTAAATGGATTTTCCTCCGCTTTTTATATCAGAAAAAAATATTTTTACGTGTTTAATATTCTAAATTATGAAAATACATATCAGTAATAATGCTGTGGATTTAGGAAGGGTAGCTGGTTTGAGGGCAGCTGAATTGATCAAAAAAGCCATTGAATTAAAAGGTTTTGCTTCTATTATTTTGGCTACCGGTACGAGCCAATTCGAAGTTATCCAGCAATTGCTTCGTGATCCAGCGATCGCTTGGGATCGCGTTCAAATGTTTCATTTGGATGAGTATATAGGTCTTCCCATCACGCACAAGGCTAGCTTTCGTCGTTATTTGATTGAGCGGTTTATCAATTTGGTGCCGAACTTGAAAAGTAGCCATTTGATCGACGGGGAACTTGACCCAGAGACTGAGTGCGATCGTTTGGGGGCATTGATAAGTCAAAACCCAATTGATTTAGCTTTTGTTGGGATCGGGGAAAATGGACATTTGGCCTTTAATGATCCTCCCGCTGATTTTGATACAGAATCGCCTTATATCGTTGTGAATTTGGATGAAGGGTGTCGAGCGCAACAGATGGGTGAGGGTTGGTTTGATACGATGGAGGATGTGCCCAAAAGGGCCATTAGCATGTCGATCAAACAAATCATGAAATCAAAACACATCGTTTGTACGGTGCCGGATGAACGAAAATCTCAGGCGGTTGCGGATTGCTTAACGCAAGAAGTTTCTAATCTGTTTCCTGCAAGTGTACTGCAAAATCATCCCAATGTTGATATTTATTTAGATTTAGATGCGGCTTCTCGTTTGCCCGAAAATTTTCTGCAAGATGCTAAATAGAGTCAAAATTTTTAATGGTCCGATTATTCATCAACAACAGATTCAATATGGTGCTTGTCTTTTGATTGAAAATGGAAAGATTTCAGACGTGGTTCGCGAGGATGTCGATTTTCCGGATGCCAAATTGATCGATGCACGTGGGAATTTTGTTTCACCCGGTTTTATTGATATCCATATTCATGGCGGGGGCGGTGCTGATTTTATGGATGGCACGGTGGAGGCATATTTGCAAATTGCTGAAACTCATGCCAAACATGGGACATGCTCCCTTTTGCCTACGACGTTGACTTGCGAAAAAGTTGATTTAATTCAAACACTTGAAGCATATCAGCAAGCCAAACTTTCCAATACCAAGGGGGCTGATTTTATAGGGATGCATTTGGAGGGCCCCTATTTTGCCCTTGCTCAGCGTGGGGCACAAGACCCTAAATTTATCCGAGACCCTGATCCTGCTGAATATCGTGAGATTTTGGAATCTTTTGATTTTATCAAGCGCTGGTCTGCTGCACCAGAACTAAAAGGGGCCGTTGAATTTGGGAAATATGTAAGCTCCAAAGGCGTTTTGGCCGCTATTGCGCATACAGATGCTATTTATGAGGAGGTAATTGAGGCTTTTGAACATGGTGGATTTACCTTGGCTACCCATTTTTATTCAGCAATGTCAGGTGTCACACGTAGAAATGCGTTTCGATACGCGGGTGTCATTGAATCGGCTTATTTATTGGATGACATGGATGTGGAAATAATTGCAGATGGCGTTCATTTACCTGCTCCACTCTTAAAATTGATTTATAAAATAAAAGGTCCAGACAGAATTGCTCTAATTACGGATGCAATGCGTGCTGCCGACATGCCTGAGGGGAAGTCCGTTTTAGGATCGTATAAAAATGGCTTACACGTGATTGTTGAGGATGGTGTTGCCAAGGTACCGGATCGAACAACATTTGCTGGAAGTGTTGCTACGGCAGATCGTTTACTAAAAACGATGTTGGATATGGCCGAGGTGCCTTTGGTTGAGGCTGTTCAAATGATGACGACTACCCCCGCACGAATTATGGGGATAAGCGCCCAAAAAGGGTCATTTTCGAAAGGATCGGACGCAGATGTGGTCATTTTCAATCAGCAAATTGAGATTCAACAAACCTTTGTAAAAGGTCATTCAGTTTACGAAAAAACTATTCAAGCTCTTTAATTTTTATGTTTTTAAACGAGACATTGTGTCCATGGTCTTGCAATAAAATATATCCTTCTTTTCGTTTATCGTAGCCTGCGATGGATTTAAATTTACTGGCTAAAAAGCCATTTTTGAATTCCTGGGTGCTACGATTGATCGATATAATAAGTTGTTTATCTAAATAATGTTCGATTTGATCTCCTTTCACAACGATGCGCGACGTATGCCATTGACCTATTTTGACATTGGGTTTTTTAGCGGGAATGATATTGTACAGGGAACCTGTTTTGTGATCTTCAGGTAAATGTTTTTCATTATAGATAAAATCGGCATCATCGATTAATTGGTATTCATAACCAACTAATGAGCTGGAATTAATGGGTTTTACAGGCAGTTCTTCGACAAAATATTTAACGCCTGAATTCCCTAATTTCCCTAATTTCCAATCAAAAGTCAGGTCAAAATTTTGATATTTTTTTAGTGTAATAATATCCCCGCCATCACCAGATTCTTTTCCGGCAGACAATTCGCCTAAAAGCTGTTGGTTCTTTATGATCCACCCGTGGCTAGGAAATTGACTTAGGTAGGCACCTCGCCAGCCACTAGTTGTTTTCCCATCGAACAGTAATTGATAGCCATTTTTTTCTTCCCAATGACTTAATTTATTTGTTTGGCAGGCAGCAAACAAACAAGCTATACAACTGATTAAAACTAATTTCCTCATGTGATTATTTTCAGATTTGCGCTAAAGTAACACGTGCACCCTTTGTATTTTTACTTACATCAGCGGCCTCCATAAAGGCCAAAATGGCCAAGGTTTCCCGTTCATCTACGGGTGGAATTCCTGATTTAAAGAATTCGATTATTTTAATTAATAAAGGATCATAGCCGTTATAAGGACCTAGATGTAGGATGCCGCTTTTTCCATAGGCAATTCCGCCATAATCTTGTTTTCCAGATTTTATCCCCCTAAATGTGCCAATACGGCCATCGTCCCAAATACCTGTGCAAACTTCTTGTTCCTCTGAAATAGTTCGTTGAACAGATACGCAGCCAGGGCCCATAACCGTAAATAACATTTCAACGCCGTGTATTCCATACCAAAAAAGATCAGGATGGGTCTTTTCGAATTTCATTGGGCTGTAGGTGTCTGCTCCTGAAATTGCCCCAATTTTACCCTGTTTAATTTCTTGCATACCCGTTGCGTAGCGAAGTGAGGAGGAAGAAAATACAGGGACTTTGTATTTCTTTGCTTCTTTGAAAATGGATTTGGCATCTTTCAACGAAGCGGCAACAGGTTTATCTATGAAGGTCGTTTTTCCTGCTTTGAAGATTTCAATGGCTTGTTCTAAATGTAACCTTCCGTCATTCGTTTCAAGCATGACAAAATCTACTTTGTTGAGTAAATCTTGAATGGATCCTACAATTTCAACACCTAATTTTTGTACTTGTTCGGTATAAGCAGGAATTCTTTCTGTGCTTGATACAATGTCTTTACTTCCATGGGGGTAAGCTGCGACAACTTTAAATCCATCGTATACGGGATTGGGTGAATCAGCGTTTAATGATTTGGTAAATGCGACACTATGGGAGGTATCTAGACCAATGATTCCAATTCGTTTTCCTGCAATTGACATTGAATCAACTCGGGATTTGGCAAATGGTAAACTAAGCCCTGCCATCACGAGTGGTCCCATAAAATTTCTGCGGGTTATTTTTTGATTCATATTCGTTTTCAAAATGTCCAATTTTTAATTTGATGTCCTTTTGCGGCATAAAAGATAAGGTAAATATAGCAAGGTAATAAAACGGCATAGGCAGATTTTAAATCATAGAGATCCGCGAAATAGCCATAAACAAGCGGCATAATGGCGTTTCCGCATAATCCCATAATGAGAATGGAGGCTCCAATTTTGGTAAATTTCCCTAAGCCATCAAGTGCCAATGGCCATATTCCTGCCCAAATTAACGAATTGGCCAAGCCCAGTGCCACGACAAACCAGATACTGATGTCCGCTTTTAATCCAGCAATTTCGACCATCCCGTGACTGACTAAAATACCAATTGAAAAAAGTAAACCTAAGACCGTGCAAATACGCAATGCATTCACTTGGCTGATAAACTTTGGAATACAGATGATGCCAATGATATAGCCTAAAATCGTTGCTCCAAGGGTAAACGCTGGAAATACCTTGGCCTCCAGGAGTTGAATCTGCATGGATCCTGCATATCCGATAATGGTATCAATCGCGATGATATGCGTTCCTACGTGTAGAAAAATAGCAAAAGCGCCTAAAATTAAATGTGGGAATTGCAAAATACTTTTTTTGGATGCGTTGCTTTGCGTTGATTCCAGACTTTCTTGGTCCGTATCGATCTCAGGTAAAGGGGAAAAACGAATGGCTAGGCCTAGTAAAAAGAGTATGATACCCACGTAAAAGTAGGGTTCGATGACCCTTGAAATCAGTTCGTTTAACGCAATATTTCTATTTTCACCTGACATAAATGCCAAATTTTTGAACAAATCACTGTCGGTAGCTTTTAATATGACTGCCGCAAATACCAATGGGGCTAAAATTCCGGCTCCTTTGTTGCAAATCCCCATGATGCTGATTCGTTGCAAAGCATTTTCTTTGGGTCCAAGCAAGGTAATGTACGGGTTAGCGGCCGTTTGAAGAATGGCTAAACCTGTCCCTAAGGTAAATAAACCAACTAAAAAAATGGAGTAGGTGCGGCCCATCGCCGCAGGAATAAAAATAAAAGCCCCTATTGACATGATCCAAAAACCCAGCATCATGCCCTTTTTAAATCCAAGGGATTTTAATAGGTAAGAGGCAGGAACTGACATGACAAAATAGGAAATGTAAAATGCAAATGTGACTAAATAGGCTCTGAAATTGCTTAATTCGCAGGCAATTTTAAAGTAGGGAATTAAAATGGCATTGGCCCAGGATACAAACCCAAAAATGAAAAACATAAGTCCAATAAGAAAAATTGAAACTTGAGTATCTCGTTTGCTTAATGAGCTTATCGCTATCGGCTTATTCATGAATTTAGATAGGTTTATTTAATGTTTAATTTAATTTGATTTATTTAAAGAAGCAATGTATTTATACTTTTCATTGAATTATTTATATTTTTAACGCACATTCGCATATCACATTGTAGACCGAACATATGAAAAATAGTATTCAAAATCTATTCATTTGCTGTGTATTGATTATGGGCATTCCTTCTGTTTGGGCTCAATCTGCATCAACTAATTTCCCCGCAAAAAACATTATTATTATCTACAGCGACGATCAATCTTATCGAACTATTCAGGCATTGGGGAATAAAGAAATCAAAACGCCTAATTTAGATCATTTGGTGAAAAGTGGGTTGACTTTCCAACAAGCCCATGTGATGGGTGGTCACCAGGGAGCGGTTTGTATTCCTTCGCGGGTGATGTTGTTGACGGGCCGGTATGTAAATCGATTGCCTGGTGATGGAAATGTGATTCACGATAGTTTGATTAGTTTGCCTGAGGTTTTACGCCAAAAAGGATATACTACCTTTCACACGGGGAAGTGGCATAGCGATAAAAAATCCTATGCACGGATGTTTTCAAAGGCTGATAATATCTTTTTTGGGGGCATGCATTTTCCTAAAGAGGGAGGTCAGGAACATCCGCGGGTTAACCACTTTGATCCAACAGGGAGTTATCCTCCTGAGAAAAGTTTCCTAAGTGATACTTACAGTTCGCATTTATATGCACAAACAGCTATTGATTTTTTAGGTAGTCAGGAAGCCAAAGAAAAGCCATTTTTCTGTTATGTAGCTTTTACTTCACCGCATGATCCGCGTACACCTACGGCAAGATTTTCTAAAGCGTATGATCCTTCGAAAATCTCATTACCGCCCAATTTCTTGCCGGAACATCCCTTTAATAATGGGGATCTACATGTGCGGGATGAAAATTTATTGCCTCATCCCAGAACAGAAATAGCGGTTAAAGAAGATATTGCTGCGTATTATGGAATGATTTCGGAGCTTGATGAGCAGATTGGGCGAATTATGTCAACATTGGAAAAAGAAGGCTTGTTGAAAAATACGTTGATTGTTTATGCGGGAGATAATGGGTTGGCGATGGGCCAACATGGTCTTTTGGGAAAGCAAAATTTATATGAGCATAGCATCCGGGTTCCCATGATATTTTCAGGTCCGGGAATACCTAAAAACGTCCGAAATAACTCCTTTGTTTATTTAAGTGATATTGCTCCTACTATTTATGATTATTTAGAAATTAAAGCACCTAAAACGGTGGAGGCAAAAAGTCTATTACCGATTTTGCATCATCCAGAAAAGGCTGTAAGGGATCAAATTTACAATGTTTATGGGCATTGGAGTAGGAGTTTGAAAACGAAGGATGGGTACAAATTAATTTTATATAATGTGAATGGCGTGTTGACAAGCCAACTATTCAATCTCAAAACGGATCCGTGGGAAAAGTATAATTTGGCACAAGATAAAACGCAGCAAGGGAGAATAAAACGGATGCGTAACCTATTGAAAAAGGAAATGCTTGAAAAGCATGACAACCTCCAAATTGATCTTCCAGATTGGGGAAGGAGTGCGAATCAAAAGTCGGCAGGGAGCTAATTTTCAAACTTATTTTTGTTGGCAAGAAATCAGTACGATGACTTATTTAAAGTACAAATGATTGCATTAAGTAGGGTCATATTAATTTTATGTATAAAATATATAGCGTACCCAATTACCTTGATGAAGTTAGTTTCATTACTATTCTTAAATAAAATATAATTAATCTTAGGGATTATTGAAACTTGTGGAACCTTACACCAAATATGCTAGCTAGTTGACCTAATGAATTTAAATGAGTTATCTGATTTTGAATTAGTAACACTCCTAAAAACGGGTAATAGCGGTGCATTTGAGGTAGTTTACAAAAGGTATTGGAAGTTTATTTACGGGTTTGTTTACCAGAATCTTGGATCAAAAGAAGATTCAGAGGAAATACTCCATGATTTGATGCTTAGTTTATGGAATAAGCGTGAAGAAAGTAAAATTGAAAATCTTAAAGTATACTTATTTATTGCGAGTAGGAATTTAATTAATAAATCTCTCCGGAATCAAATTAATATTAGGAAGTTTAGAGAGTTTCAATTGTTGAATCAAATAAATGAGTCATGTCCTACTGAGGAGTTGCTATTTTCAAAAGAGTTTGAGCAAAGACTTAATGAGCTTATGTTAACTATGCCTGAAAAGACTGCTTTGATATTTAGAATGAGCAAAATCGAAGAAATTCCTGTCAAAAAGATTGCTGCTCAACTGGAGTTATCTGAAAAAGCAGTTGAATATCACGTAACTAAATCTTTGAAATTTTTAAGAGAAAATTTTAAAGATTTTTATTCAGTTAATTAATATGAATCTGATGAACAAGAAGGAATTCGATATTTTATTGCAAAAATTCGAGAACGGTCAATGCACCCCGGAGGAGATCCTTTTTTTGGAAGGTATTGTTAATGAAAGTATAGAAAAGCATGCTGATTTAGCCATTTTAAAAGATGAAAAGGAATTGCAATTAGAGGAGGATAGGTTGTGGAATAAACTTAATGATGAACTATTTAATAAGCCTCAAATAAGAAATTTTACCTTCCAAAGTAAATTTGTTCAATTAACAATTGCTGCGTTATTGATAGTCGTAGCCACTTTCAGCGTCTATTTATATTCGCCAGATTTTTTTCAACCGAATGCATCCATTGAAAATAGAGGATTAGAAACCAAAAATCAAACGAAGTCTAATCAGACTTTTAAGCTTCCAGATGGTAGTACAGTTCTATTGGAAAAGAATTCAAGTATTGTTGTTTCAGAAGATTTTGGAAAGGTTAACCGGACGGTGTTTTTAAAAGGTAAGGGATTTTTTAATGTAACTAGAAACGAAAAAAAACCTTTTTTAGTGAGGATTGGGAATTTTGTGACAGAAGTTTTGGGTACTAGTTTTAGTGTTGGGATAGATAGTCAGAGTAAATTAATTGAGGCAGTGGTAACAAGTGGAAAAGTTTCTGTTTATGCATACACAAAAAATAGAAGTTCAAAAAAATTAAAAGGTGTTGTTTTGACATCTAATTTAAAGGCCATCTATAATATTGAAAATCAAACAATTGAAGAGACAATTGCAGTGAAACCGCGCATATTAGTCCCTAATATTCAAGTTGCGGATTTCTTATTTGATGAAATTCGATTTGGTACCTTGAGAGACCGCCTCAAATTATTTTATGGAGTTGATATCATATTTGTGAATAGCGAAATTGAAAATTGCCTATTTACGGGTGATTTACGTGGTTTGGACTTTTACGAGCAGTTAGACGTTGCTTTCTCGTCTATTAATGCGAGATATGAATTACGTGGGTCAAAAATATTTGTCATAGGAAATTCGTGTAAATAAAAATATAAAAATGAATAGTTCTTAAAGCAGAATAAAAAAGCCGGAGATGTTGACGCATCTCCGGCCGAAAGTTTCTACCAATAACTGGTAAAACTTAGTTAATGATTGTATAACCTTAACTACGTAAAAGTATGAACAAATCACATCTGTTTCCAAAATTGTTTTTGGTAATTATGAAAATCACACTACAACAATTAGTCCTCTGTTTAGTTTTTTGCACTTTTTCTTATGCACATACCGCTTATAGCCAATTTGATTTAGGCAAGACGGTTTCATTGCAAATGGAAAATGCAGAAATAAAAAAAGTGCTATCGACGATTGAAAAACAAGTCAAAGTCAAATTTGTATATAGTTCTAGTAACATTAATACATCACAATTAGTCAATATCAATGTGACCCAAAAAAGACTTGATCAAGTTTTGAATGATTTACTAATGCCGTTTGCTATAAAATATTTAGTAAAAGAAAATCGAATAATTCTTCGAAGTGAAAAGGTAGTAGAATTAAATATACCATCCATAAATATAAATCAGTTAGTAGATAAGCCGCTTACTGGAAAAATTAAAGATGAAAAAGGTCAGGGAATACCTGGTGTTAATATTAGTATTAAAGGAACAACGAAAGGGACACAGACAGACTCAAATGGTAATTTTAGTTTAACGGTACCGGATAGTAATGTTTCTCTTTTGATTTCTTTTGTAGGCTACGAGTCGCAAGTAGTGATCGTAGGTAGTCAAAGCCAAATCAATGTAAGTCTTAAAGTAGATGCTAAAGCCCTTGATGAGGTTGTAGTGGTCGGTTATGGTACACAAAAAAAGGTCAATGTAATCGGTTCTGTATCACAAATTTCTTCAAAAGATATTGATAATCGCCCTGTTACTCAAGCTTCACAGGCTATAACAGGTCAAATGCCAGGTGTCACAGTGATTCAAAATACAGGTCGTCCAGGTAGTAGTGGTGGTCAAATTCGCGTAAGAGGTGTGGGGTCTTTTGGTGCTACTCCCGATGCGCTTATATTAATAGATGGAATAGCAGGAACAATGAACGACATTAACCCCAACGATATTAAAACGATATCTGTACTGAAAGATGCTTCTTCGGCGGCTATTTTTGGCGCGAGATCTGCCAATGGTGTTATTTTGATAACCACGAAAAATGGTACGTCCGACAAGCTATCTGTAAGTTATGATGGCTATGTGGGTTTCAACAATGCAACAGCTTTTCCTGATTTTGTTAATTCTGCCGATTACGCATCCATGTTTAATATTGCCTCAGGAAGTCAGAGTTTTTCGCCTGCTTCGATTGAAAAATATCGCAATCAAAGTGATCCCGACAATTTTCCCAATACCCGTTTTTTAGATGAAGTTTTTTCAAGATCGGGCGTGCAAACTGCTCATACCGTTACGTTAAATGGCGGTAACGATAAAAACCGTTTTTACTTGTCAGGTGGGTTTTTAAACCAAGAAGGAATTGTCGCAAAAAACAGTTTCAATCGTTACAACCAGCGATTGACGATGCAAAATAAGCTAAGTAATAAAATTGAGTTAAATACACGGATATTTGGCACATTAGAAACACGTAGGGAACCACAAGCAACCGCAAATAAAGGAGGTGGATTCTTAGATCAGCTTATTCAGAATGCCATACGATACCCTTCCATTTTTGCAGGAAGGACCTCTAACGGCGATTACGGCGTAGGACCTGAAAGCGGTGGTACACCTGTTTCTTGGCTTGCCTCTGATTCCTATTTGAGAAATCCCAACTCAAGATTTGGTATCAATAGTAAGTTGGATTGGAAACCTATTAATGGTTTAACGCTATCGGCAATTGGGGGGTACAATTTTTCGCTTTTCGAGCAGAGGTCTTATTTAGCTTCCCAGCGATTAAATGCTAACGTTTTTCAGAGTCAAGCGTATTTGAATCAATCGAGTGATAAAGTGATTTTTAAAACGATGCAATACACGGGAGAGTATTCCAAAGAAATCAATAGACATAACTTTAGTTTGTTGGCAGGTTATTCATTTGAAGAGCAAAACGAGACATATTTTAATGGTTACAAGCAAGATTTTCCAAGTAACGACTATACAGTCTTAGATTTAGGTGGATTTGCCAACCAGTTAGTGGGTGGTTTTGATGCTGACTGGGCCATTCAATCGTTCTTTTCGAGAGCCAAATATAGCTTTAATGATCGTTATCTGTTTGAGGCTACCATACGTCGCGACGGTTCCTCAAGATTTCCTACAGGAAATAAATACGCAACTTTCCCATCGGCTGCCGTGGGTTGGAGAATTTCGGAAGAGTCTTTCATGAAATCCCTTACTTGGATTACAGATATGAAATTGAAGGCTTCGTGGGGTATATTGGGCAACCAAAATATTGGGAATTATCCTTACCAACAGGTACTAAATTCGGGTAGAAATTATCCTTTTGGAAACACTATAAGTGTAGGTGCTGCATACGCCCTCTATCGTGACCCCAACATCAAGTGGGAATCAACAGAAACCAATGACTTTGGTTTTGAGTCCAGTTTTTTCAATGGTAGCTTAAACTTAAATGTTACTTACTTTAACAGAAACACAAGAGATATTCTTTTTAGACCATCCTCAAGTGTATCCACTATATTGGGAGTAGGGATTAGTGAAACTAACACAGGAGCTGTTGAAAACACGGGTTGGGAATTTGATATTGGGTACAGGGGTGAAAAAGGGAAGTGGAAGTATTCTTTTAATGGGAATTTTTCAATTATCAATAACAAGGTGCTGACTTTGGGACTTGGTAATGTAAACCAACCCAACGGCTATGTGGGTAATGGCTCTGATTTGTTCATTGGCTTTCCCATGCAAATGTATTATGGGTACCTTTCAGATGGTGTTTTCTTAAATGCTAGTGATATTAGTTCGTGGCCCGTTCAAACGGCCGTAACACCAAGGCCACAAGCAGGCGACATTAGGTACAAAGACATTAGTGGTCCCAATGGTGTACCAGATGGCAAAGTAGATCCAATTTACGACAGAGCTTATCTTGGAAGCCGAATTCCAAAATATACTTTCGGTGCCAATTTAGGACTTTCATATAGTAATTTTGACCTTTCAGTTTTTATGCAAGGTGTAGCCGGGGTTAAAGGTACATTGACTGGTTACGCTGGCTATGCTTTTTTCAACTTGGGTAACATCCAAAAATGGCAAATGGATGGAAGATTTAAGCCAGACCAACCAGAGAGGTATCCAGACTATCCTAGATTGGAAGAGGTAACAAATAGCGGTACGCCCAATACCGTAACCTCTGATTTTTGGATAATTAATGCTGCATACTTGAGGGTTAAAAATATTCAACTTGGGTACAATTTACCTAAGAATATACTTGAAAAGATGAGATTAAATAATCTAAAACTCTATGTTACGGGAGAAAATATGTTCTCTTTTAACAGCTTTAGGCAAGGTTGGGACCCAGAAATCAACACGGGTGGCGACTACTATCCTATTTTAAGAACCTATACTATTGGTATCAATTTAAAATTTTAATGATATGAACTTTTTTACACATAATCTTTTCCCAAAAACGTCTAAATATGGTAAAGCCATAGTATTGACGCTTCTAATGACCGTCTTATTTTCTTGTGAAAAATCACTGGAACAGTTTCCTAGCAATGCTTTTGCCAATGATAATTTTTGGACTTCTGAACCCAATACCAAAATTGCGCTAGCGGGCATGTATAGAGGCAGTATGACCTACGGCACGCAGGTAAACCCAACAGATTGGTGGAATTATGCAGGTTTGATATTTTTAGAGTTTGCTACTGATAATCTTTACGATCGCCGTGGAGACAATTCGATGCAAAATAGGCTTACAAATGGCACTTTGCTCCCTGACAACGCTGTGATACTTGGTTATTGGTCAGGTTCTTACAGGAGAATTGCCATTTGTAACGATTTTTTAGAAAACATAGATAAGGTTAAGATAGAACAGGCCAAAATTGACCGCATGAAAGCAGAGGCTATGTTTATCAGAGCTACTCAATACTTCTATTTATCTCAATATTTTGGTGCTGTTCCTTTAGTAAAGAAAAAACTTACGCCCATTGAAGCCAATAATGTGGACAAAGCACCTAAAAGTGAGGTAGTAAAATTTGTGATTGACGAGTTGACGTCTGCTGCGTCCAAACTTCCTTCGTTTGGTGCACTAAAAGCTGACGAAACAGGTAGAGCTAGCAAACAGGCCGCACTAGCGTTCTTGGGAAGAATCTATCTCGCAGAAAAGAAGTTTACCGAAGCCGCCGCCGCATACAAGCAAATCATTGATTTAGGGGCAAACAAAATAGATCCTGACTATCAAACACTTTTTACCCCTGCCAATGAAAATAGCAGTGAGAATATATTTAGTATGCAATATGTACCCGGAGAAACCTCCAATGCTCTTACGCAACATGCTTTCCCAGCAGTAGCTTCAGGTTGGCATATCGTTAATCCAACAGGAAGTATAGCTGATGCCTACGGTTTTAACGACGGCACACCCCTGTCTTATGATAATCCCAAATTCAATTATAAAAACATGGGCGAAAACAGGGACCCACGATTCCGCTATAATTTCTTGTGGGACGGCACAAAATTTGGTCAAAAAACATATGTATGTCACCCTGACTCTACTAAATCATTGGATCAACTTACTTACTCCAAACAAGCTACTAGAACTGGTTATGGCTTACGTAAGTTTTTTGACGAAAATTTTACTGGTGGTCTGGTGACTGATTATGGCGGAAATTTGCCTATTATAAGATATGCCGAGGTGTTGCTGAGCTATTTAGAGGCTGAATTGGAAGCTGGCAAACCCATATCACAAGCACTATTAGACCAAACTATTAATGCTGTACGTGGACGCGCTTCTGTAAAGATGCCTCCAATCAGAGTAACAGACTCCAATTTGCTTCGACCTATTCTTAGAAATGAGCGCAGAATAGAATTAGCCTTTGAAGGCATTCGTCTTTGGGATATTTTTCGTTGGGACATTGGCGATCAAGTGCTGAAAGGAGATTTTTGGGGTGCACCATTTCCCAATTCTCAGCTCTATGCCAAAACTTCTA
This sequence comes from Spirosoma fluviale, assembly GCA_945883625.1. Lineage (GTDB taxonomy): Bacteria > Bacteroidota > Bacteroidia > Cytophagales > Spirosomataceae > Aquirufa > Aquirufa fluvialis_E. The sequence continues at coordinate 15,556 of CAMCXW010000002.1, read as the reverse complement.
AAAAACTTGATCCTAAGTTTAGATGGTTTGTTACTTCTAAGAATTTTAGAAAAGGAATTGACGACCGCTGGCCTATTCCTCAGTCCGAAGTTAACGTCAATCCAAAATTGAAATAGGTACTTGAAATCCGTAACGTATTTTTTTAGAAAAATCTTTTGAACATCCCGGAAGCTTAAAGCTTTCGGGATGTTACACAAAATCAAGAAATTCAAGTTGCCAATAATGAGTACAACAATTTTTAGATATAACTTCCCCAAAAAATATTTTTTGCTTTTACTTTTCATCAAAGTTGGGGTAATTGTCAACGCCCAGAAATGGCAAAATCCAAGCGAAAAATATGCTGAAGCATATAAACTATATTTAGGTGCTACTTGCCCAATCAAAAAAGATAGTATTCGACATTTTGTTTATTTTGCAAGGGACAGAGAATCAATCATTGACCACCCTTTACTTTCACATTTCATGTTTGAGGGGGCCCAAATTATGTACTCTTGGAAAAACTTCGAGCCTCAAAAAGGACAATACGATTTTAGTATTTTAAATCATGACTATGAGTATCTTAAAAAATTCAACAAGAAATTATTTGTACAGATACAAGATGTTACATTCGATTCTAAGTATAAAGCACTACCCGACTATTTATTGACTTATGAATATGACGGAGGGGCCGTAGCTCAATACAGTGATAATGGAAAACCAGAAGGCTGGGTGGCAAAACGTTGGAATAAGAAAGTGAGAGAACGATTTGCTCTACTTCTTCAAGCAATGGGACAAGAGTTTGACGGAAAAATTGAAGGAATCAACTTGCAAGAAACTGCCGTTGGAGTAAAAGATGCCAGTTTTTCAGCGAAAGAATATCTCATTGGATTAAAAGAAAATATGCTTTCTCTAAAAAAAGCATTTCGGAATTCCACAACGATGATTTACGCAAATTTTATGCCCGGCGAATGGCTCCCTTTTGATGACAAAGGCTACTTGAGATCTATATACAAATACGGTGAGGAGATTGGCGTAGGAATTGGAGGGCCAGATTTGATGGTGACAAGAAAAGGACAATTGAATCACCTCATCACGCTTTTGCATGAAGAGCGTTACAGCGTACCAATCGGAATTGCTATACAGGACGGAAATTATGTGGGCAAAACAGGAAATGAATCTACCAACATTGCCACGAAAAATCGAAATAATATTGTACCGTTACTTCACGCTTTTGCAAAAGATTTTTTGAAAGTCAATTACATATTTTGGACAAACCAACCTCCCTATTTTGAACAAGATTTATTACCGTGTTTTTCAAAAGTAGGCAATTAGCATTTATTGATTATCAAAATCCAGGTTATGGTAACTAAATTAAAAATAAATCACTTTAAATGAAATACTCACTACTTGTTGTATTGCTTCTTACTATAGGAATTTTTGGTTTTAAAAATACAAAGCCCGCTTCCAGACCCAATATTATCTACGTCATGGCTGATGATTTAGGGTATGGAGATTTAAGCTGTTATGGGCAGAAAAAATTCAAAACACCTTATCTCGACCAAATGGCTAAGGAGGGTATTCGATACACCGATTACCATTCTGGGAGCACGGTTTGTGCTCCCTCTCGCTGTGCTTTAATGACTGGTAAGCACATGGGTCATGCCTATATTCGAGGTAATGGAGAAGTACCATTACGTGATGAAGATTATACCGTAGCTGAATATTTTAAGCAAAACGGTTATCATACGGGTATCTTTGGGAAATGGGGCTTAGGTCAAGCTGAAAATGCCGGATCTCCAGAGAAACAAGGCTGGGATGAATTTTTGGGATATACCAACCATGTTCATGCGCATCATTTTTACACGAACAACTTATGGGTAATCAAAGGTGGCAAAACTGTGCCACTGCCTGTTGATTCTATGCGTCATTCACACTTGTATGTTATGGATGCTGCTTTTGATTTTATCAAAAACAATCAAGCGAAACCTTTCTTTATGTATTTAGCCATCACAATGCCGCATGCTGAAGTATTCGCACCTACGCCTGAGTCAATTACACCTTTTTTAACTGCAGATAAAACGAGTGCATTTCCAGAAATTCCTTTTGTTCAGAAAGCAGGTAATTATAGATCACAAGCACAGCCAAGGGCTAATTTCGCAGGTATGGTCACTCACTTGGACCGAGATATGGGACGATTGATGGAGTTATTAAAATCTTTGAATTTGTCAGAAAACACGTATGTTTTCTTTACTTCTGACAATGGACCACACCAAGAAGGTGGCGCAGACCCTGTATTTTTTGATAGTAATGGCCCTTTAAAAGGTATCAAACGCGATATGTATGAAGGCGGAATTCGGGTTCCACTGATTGCTTGGGGAGGTAAAGTAAAAAAAGGCTTGATTAATAACGACGTGTTGGCCAATTGGGATTTTTTCCCAACGGCAGCGGAATTAACGGGTGGGCGCAAACCCTTAAATCTAGATGGGCTTTCTTTTGCCAATTCACTCAAAGGTAAACCATTAAAGAAGAAACATGAATCGCTTTATTGGGAGTTTTATGAGCGCGGTTTTGACCAGGCCGTAAGACTAGGAGATGAGTGGAAAGCTGTAAAGTTGAGTGCAAAAGGAGGCAAGCTAGAGCTCTATAACCTTAAAACTGACGTAGGCGAAGAAAATGATGTGGCAGCTAAATATCCTAAGATTGTTGCAAAAGCAGAAAAGGCATTTGCTGAGAACCGAATCGTTTCCACTATGTGGCCATTAAAGAAAAAGTAATTTTTTACTGCAATTATTTTCACAGGATACTTTATGATTATTCTTCTGAAAAACGGAATTCTTCAAGTTAAGTATAAGTAGTAATAATCATTTAAAATTCGATTGGTAGTCTTAATCTAGTACCCAAATATTATAAATATTCAAAAATGAAAATTCTAAGCTCGATTCTTATCTTTTTATACCTATTCTCAACCTCTCAAGCTCAAACAGGTGAACCACCTGTAAAAGCACCATTCGCCGGTATTGATGTGTACTGTACAAATGACTGGTGGAACCATGCACGAACGATCAAGGACAATCCTACTAAAATAATTAATGTAGATGTGCCGCGGGATCAGGCGATATGTTTTGGTATTTATACTACCCAAAACAAAGTTATGAAAATGACAGCTCAACTTTTTCCGCTTTACCCAAGCGAGACTCGAGAAGTGCGTTTGGAGGTAAAGAAAAACGGAAAATGGAATGAAGTAGCCAAAGCAATGGTCAATGATATTGGATGGTCAGCTTTATTTAGGATCGAAAATTGGGACGAAACTAAAGATACACCTTATCGCTTGCGACATGGCCAAACTGCAATCTTTGAAGGGCTAGTTAGAAAAAAGATAGTTGACAAAAACGAAATAGTCGTGGCCATGTTTAGCTGTAATTCTAATAAAGACAGGGGTATGCGGGAAGAATTTACTCGAAATGTCAATCACTTGAATCCGGATTTAGTTTTTTTTGCGGGAGATCAAAGTTACGATCACAAAGAACACACAGCTGCGTGGTTGCTTTTTGGAATGCAATTTCGTGAGTTGTTTCGCAATCGACCGTGTGTGACTATTCCTGATGACCACGATATTGGCCATGGTAATCTTTGGGGTGAAAACGGTAAAAAATCAAATACGCCAGCAGGTGACGACGGTGGATATTTTTTTCATCATGAATATGTAAAAATGGTTGAGCGTTGCCAGACGGCCCATTTGCCGGATGCTTTTGACCCGACTCCGATTGAACAAGGTATTGGTGTTTATTATACCAATCTTAACATTGGCGGAATAGATTTTGCGATTATCGAGGATCGTAAGTTTAAGACGGGTCCGGCAGGGAAAATACCCCAACAAGGCCCTCGTCCCGACCACATTCTCAATACGCAATATGATCCCAAATCAATTGATTTAGCTGGTTTAGAATTACTTGGTTCTCGCCAAATGACATTTTTAAAGCATTGGGGTAAGCAGTCTGAGGGAGTTTCGATGCGCGCAGTTTTATCTCAAACAGGGTTTTGTGGTGGAGCTCATAGACATGGTACATTTGATAATTATTTACATGCGGACCTAGACTGTAATGGCTGGCCACAAAAAGGCAGAAATGATGCACTTAGGGCTATCAAAGAAGCAGGAGCGATTCATTTAGCAGGAGACCAGCATCTCCCTACATTAATTCAGCATGGCATTGATAATTTCCGAGATGGTCCGTTTGCATTTGTGGGGCCCGCATTGGTAAATAATTATTACAAGCGATGGTGGCATCCACTTGATGAACAAGCAGGCAAGAATAAAGAAGATGCTAATCCACTAGCGTTTACAGGGGATTATTTGGATGGTTTGGGTAACAAACTGACCATGCATGCCTATGCAAACATCGAAGGACCAAATAAACTCAGCGATGGATTCGGGCTTATCCGATTTAATAAAAAAGCAAAGAGCGTAACTTTTGAGTGTTGGGATAGGTTTGTCGATGTAACGAAAACGGGGGCCAAACAAATGCAAGGGTGGCCACGGACAATTCGCCAGTTGAATGACGGCCAATCAGTAATTTGGAAGATCGATCAACTTTAATGATTAATTTCTTGATTTTTTCTCTCAAAACTGACGGAAATTTTGACGTTTGTTGGTGATTTTTAATACGACTGTTAAGTAGAAGGTGACATATTCAGATATTTATAATTTTTATGTTGATTAATTCAGTACCAACCTTTGTTAGTTTCAACGTTACATAAATGACCAAAAAATTCTTATTTTCATTAGCTGCTCTCGTAGGTATTTTAAGTACTGGCTTCGCTCAAAAGCCCAATATTCTATATATTGTTGCTGACGATGCGGGACTTGACATGAGCGCTTATGGCAGAAAATGGGTAAATACACCTGCATTCGACCGAATTGCCAAAGAAGGAATTTTATTTCAAAATGCCTATACACCCAACGCCAAATGTGCCCCTTCTCGCGCCTGTATGCTCACGGGTAGAAATCCCTGGCAGTTGGACGCCGCCATGAATCACTCGATTTTTTTTCCAAATTATTTCAAAACTTACCCTGAAGTACTGCATGAAAACGGCTATTATGTTGGGTATACTGGCAAAGGTTATGCACCTGGCAAAGCTTTCAAAGAAGATGGCAGCAAACGAGATATGTTATTTAAAGAATTTTCTACCCTAAAAACGATCCCACCTACAAAGGAAATCTCTGCCAACGACTATGCAGGTAATTTTGGGGCATTTTTGAAAGCCTCTGATAGTAATAAGCCGTGGGCTTTTTGGTTAGGTTTCACAGAGCCGCATAGGGCTTACGAATACGGAAGTGGTGTTGCCAAGGGGGGTAAAAAAGTTGAGATGATAGATCGAATTCCTACATATTATCCCGACTCAGATACAACCCGAAACGACTTGCTCGATTATGCCATGGAAATTGAATATATGGATAGTCATGTAGCAAGGGTACTGAAAATACTTGAAGAATCGGGTCAATTGAAAAATACACTCATCGTTTTTACGTCTGACCATGGAATGCCATTCCCAAGAGTCAAGGGCAATCAATATCTCAATTCAAATCATATTCCTTTTGCTATCATGTGGAAAAATGGTATTAAAAATGCTGGTAGAATTGTAACTGACTATGTAAACATGACTGACCTGGCTCCCACTTTTCTGGAGGTTGCAGGCATCGCTCCTAAAAAATCGGGTATGCGACCGATCACTGGGAAAAGTTTAGTTACTATTTTCAATTCCACAAAATCGGGACAAATTGAAGTTGCACGAAACTTTCAGTTGGTAGGACAAGAGAGACACGACATTGGTCGTCCAAACGATGTGGGGTACCCTGTACGGGGAATGCACAAAAATGGATTTTTGTACCTAAAAAACTATGAGCCTGACCGTTGGCCTGCCTGCAATCCCGAAACTGGCTATTTGAATTGCGACGGCGGACCTGTCAAATCCCTGCTTTTGGACCATAGACGTAATGGTCTCGATAAATATTATTGGCAACTGTCTTTTGGCAAACGACCTGGAGAAGAATTGTATGATTTATCAAAAGATCCTGATTGTGTTAATAATTTAGCTAAAAATCCTAAATTTCAAACAATTAAAAAATCAATAATGAATGAAATGGAAGCTCAACTATTGGCTCAAGGTGACCTCCGTATGCAAGGATATGGACACCTCTATGAGCAATATCCAGGAGCTGAAATAAACGGTTTTTATGAACGATTTATGAAAGGCGAAAAATTCAAATTGGGTTGGGTCAACGAAAGTGACTTTGAAAAAGAAGTGATTAAAGATAATTAACTAAACAAATCATTAGCCATAATATCATTCCAGCTTTATCCTTACTAACATTGTTTTCAAAAATCAGAGTGTTTGCAATTAAATAAATAGTTAAACTAATCGTATGAAAAAGAAATTTGGCCGCGTAATTAAATACTTATTGGTATTTATTCCTCTTTGTGCATTGGGTCAAAAACCCAATGTCGTTTTTATCTATGTGGATGATTTAGGCTACGGTGATTTAGGTTGCTACGGATCTAAGACGATTAAAACACCCAATATAGACCAGTTAGCAAAAAAAGGACTAATATTCACGCAAGCGCATACGACTTCGGCTACATGTACTCCTTCTCGATACTCTTTGTTGAAGGGTGAATACGCCTTTCGCAGGAAAGATACAGGCGTGGCGACAGGAGATGCCGTGGCGCTGATTCCTGGGGGCCAACAAACTGTTGCGACTATTTTTTCGAAAGCGGGGTATAATACAGCGGTTATAGGCAAGTGGCATTTAGGTTTGGGACCTTTGGGCGGGCCTAATTGGAATGGAAAAATCGCCGATGGACCCTTAGATATTGGTTTCAAAGAAGCATTTATTATGCCAGCGACGGGTGATCGAGTTCCTTGTGTTTATGTTGAAAATGACCATGTTCGTAATCTAGCTAGTCAGGATCCTATCCAAGTGAGTTACCTTAAGAAAATTGGTAACCAACCGACGGGTAAAGAAAATCCAGAACTTTTAAAAATGAAGCATTCGCATGGACATGATAATACCATTGTAAATGGCGTGGGTAGAATTGGATTTATGGTGGGTGGGAAACAGGCACTATGGGATGATGAGGATATGGCTCAAACTTTTGCTGATAAAGCAAAGTCTTTTATGGTGCGTAATCAGAAAAATCCTTTCTTTCTATATTTTGCTACGCATGATATTCATGTTCCAAGAATTCCTCATTCACGCTTTTTAGGAAAAAGCGGATTTGGCACTAGGGGAGATGCACTGTTGCAACTGGATGATTCGGTGGGTCAATTAATGAAAACGCTTGATTCATTGCATTTAACTTCAAACACATTGGTTATTTTAACAAGCGATAATGGGCCAGTTGTGGATGATGGATACATCGATGGCTCTAAGGAAAACCTAGGATTACATCAACCAGCTAGTAATTTGAGAGGTGGAAAATATAGTTCATTTGAGGCAGGCACACGTGTTCCTTTTATTGTCCGTTGGCCTAAAAAAGTCCCAGTGGGTAAGTCAAATGCACTAATCTCTCAAATTGATTTTCTAGCTACAATGAGCCAATTGCTCGGGACTACTTTTAATGAGAACTCTGCAAAAGATTCTAGGGCCAATTTAAGTACATGGGTAGGAAAAAATAAGCTAGGGCGAGAATATATTGTTGAACAAGCGGGTAGCTTAGCCATTAAAAAGGGGGATTGGAAATTTATCAGAAGTGGGAAAGGTGCTAAATTTAATCCCTTGGTTAATATTGAACTTGGGAATGATTTGGAAGATCAACTTTACAATTTAAAAACAGATCCGGAAGAAAAAATTAATTTAGCGCTTCAGCAAAAAGAAAAACTTAATGAATTAAAAACGCTACTAGAAATAGAATTGAATAAATAAAAAAATGGCCTTTAATTGGCCATTTTTTTTGAGTTTACCTAGTTTTCATTAATCTCGTTTGTTTATCCATTTTTTTTAATCTCGGTTATACCCAATCCATTAAAGTCAGTAAGCAGTAAGTATTTAACTTTGTTGGGATTGTTTATCTCTCGTTTTAAAGGTAAGATTGATTGGGTCATTGTTTGCCGCTGTTAAATTCCGAATGTGCCACATACTTATTTAAACCGTTTCGTTTGAGGTGGTTTCTGTGGTCACAAAGGATTACTTAGGTTGCTATTTTACGAATTAGCGTCTAAATTCATTGGATGATATCTTCGTGATTATGTCAAAATAGGATTTTTAAAGTCGAAAATAGTCTATACTAAATCATTTAATATTATTAAATAATAATGAAATATTCATAGTGTTTTTGAATTCCGAATATTTTTTTAAATTCACTAGTTAGTTTCAGAAAGAAACTTACTAATTCGTACAGATTTTACCATTTTATAAGACCCTCTAACCTATTCAATTATATTAATTACATGAAAATAGTAATCGCTATTTTGCTGATACTTCCATTTGGATTATTTTCTAAAAGCAGCACCGATAAAGATTTAGAAATTGGAAACTTTTTTATTTCGCATTACAAAAGGGATTTTTTGAATTCGTCTTTTGGAAATTACGTTGTACATCAAGATAAAGATGGCGTCATTTATGTAGGTAATGTTAGAAATGGTTTAATCGAATTTGATGGACAAAGAGTAAGGAGGGTGTTGCAGAATGGTAAGCCGATGAATGCTTTTATTCGTGATGTTGAGGCAGATTCAAAAAATACCCTTTATGTAGCATCTGCCAGTTTTAATTTTGGTTATCTTCAAAAAAATAAATTTGGTCAAAATGAATACATATCTCTCTCCGATAAATTACCCAAGAAAGATGAGATTACAGCTACTTTATGGGGCATAGCCATACATCAAGATACCGTATTTTTTCAAACAGAAAATGCGGTTTATTTATTTAAAGACAAAAAGTACCTACGTTCCTATAAGTTTAAGGACGAAATTCATATTATATTTAGTTCACCTGATGGAGTCTATTTAAGAGTTTGGGGCAAAGGTTTGTTTAAATTCTCCCAAAAATCTGGATTTTCAGTTATAAAAGGTTCGGAAAAGTTATTTGCTCAAAATCGTATTGAAGCAAACTATCTATTGGCAAATGGTGATCACTTGCTCGTCTCTAGAAACATTGGATTGATTCGGATGACGAAGAAAGGCGAATTTATGCCTGTGAATAATCCTTATGCCAATAAATATGTCATTGAAGGGAAGTCCTACATCAATGATAAGGTCATGCGAAATGGTAAAATCCCTATTATTACTACTGATAAGGGTATTTTATTTCTAAATCAAGATTTAAGCACCAACGCCGAGGTGGGTTTGAAGTCTGGTTTATTGGAAACAGGTTTTAGTTTCGTTACCCAGGATCGAGTTGGAGATATTTGGGGAGCAAATTCTGGAGCTACTAAAATTTCATTTGATCCTTCATTGACTAACTTTTCTTCATTAAACGGAATCCAAGGTGGGGTGAGAGATATTATAAGACATCAAGGGAAATTATACGTTCGTACTACCGATGATTTATTCCAATTTGTTCCCAAAAAGTCGATTACCGAAACTTCCGTTTTTAAGTCACTGGATGTTAAAGAGTTGGGTGGGGCGTTAAGTGTATTTGATGATCAAATTGTTAGTACAGATAATTATTCAATTAACGCCGTATTAAATGGGAAGAAGATTAAAATTTCAGATACGTATCGAAGCTCGGAATCCATACAATCGAAGTTGAATCCGAGCCTTTTGTTTAGTAGCAATACTGCCTATGGGCTTTTAATGCATCAGTTTAACGGCCGCGTCTGGAAAGAAATCAAAATCATAGGTGGGGAAAAGTATAGTGGTAGGGAAATTATTGAGCCTGAGCCAGGGAAAATATTGATATCTACGCGGAAAGGAATCGTGATGTTCACATACGATTCAACGGGCCAAGGTACATTTACTCCTATTAGTCAAGATAAATCATTTGCGAAAACCAAGCAGTTAAAAAGGCTTTTTTATTTAAATGAAGGCCTTTTGGCTGCTTCTGATTCTTCAAATAAAATCTTTATTGTTGATGCTGAAGCCAAAAAACTTAAGTTTTCAGGTTTTAGCTTAGACTCTATGGTTTCTACCGAGCTAGCGAATTATACCTATAATAAAGATGCTGGTTATGCGTGGCTCATCTGTCAAAAAGGATTATTTAAAACCTATTTTGACGTTAAAAAGGGATTTACATTCCAAAAGTACCCTTTTTATAAAGTGGATTTAGATGAATTGAGTTACCAAATTTTACCTGAAGGAAGTGGGGATGATGAAGTAATTTGGATGGGTTCGCAGGATAGTAAATTGTATCGGTATATCCCGTCTTTGGCTTTAAAAGAACCCGTTCAAAAATTTAAAGCTTTAATTCGTTCTATTTCTTCCAATGGGGAACTTATTCCAATCGTTCCTGAAAAACTTCCTTTTGATCAAAACAACCTTGTATTTGAGGTAGCCTATCCTTTATTTGGGACTGAGAATAAAACCACTTTTAGTTATTGGCTTGAAAATCAAGATGATACGTGGTCGGCTTACACGAGAGACTCTAAAAAAGAATACACCAATTTAAGAGAGGGCTCTTATGTATTTCATGTGCGCGCGATGGATGCTTCTGGCCATGTTAGTGACGAGACCAGTGTCAAATTCAAAATTTCTCCTCCTTGGTATCGGACGTTATTCGCCTATTTTATTTACATAGGAATTTTGGTATATCTCTTTATTTTATTTGGAAAATACCAAGCGAAAAAGTCAAGAGGAAAGGCGGAAGATGAGCGTAGAATGGCAGAATTAGAGGCGGCTAAAGATTTACAAAACAGAATGTTGCCTAAAACGTTGCCTAAAATAGATGGTTTAGAAATAGCAAGTTTTTTACAAACTTCATCCGAAGTGGGTGGTGATTATTATGATTTTCATCCTCAGCCTGATGGAAGTTTGGTCGCTGTCTGTGGCGATGCCACCGGGCATGGAACAGCAGCAGGTATGCTCGTATCCATTACCAAAGCTGGTTTGATAGGTCTTCCTTTGGATGAACCGAATAAAATGCTTTTTGATTTAAACCGACTTGTTAAAAAGGTGGATTTGGGGATTTTGAGGATGAGTTTAAATATTGTTCATTTTAAGAAAAACAAATTGAAACTTAGCTCGGCGGCCATGCCACCTTGTTATTTGTATGCAGCAAAAACGAACAAAATCGAAGAAATTCAAATTAGTGGTTTGCCTTTAGGTGGCTTATATGGGGCTACTTTTGACATGGAAGAGCGTTCATTTTCAAAGGGAGATATTTTTGTCATTGCTTCAGATGGCTTACCTGAAGCTCCCAATTTAAATGGAGTTCAACTTGGCTACCAGGCTGTTGAAGATTGTATTTTAATGAATGCCAACAAGTCTGCTGAAGAAATTAAGGATGCTTTGGTAGTATTAGGAAGTGACTGGTTGGCAGGCCAAACAACCCCTGACGACATTACAATTGTGGTTATTAAACATGTTTAAGGCAATAATATGCTTACATAACTAAGCCGATTTGACTTGATGGATTACCAAAAAAAATAGATTAACGAATTTATAATAATGGAAAAATGGACAAACCGAAAATTGAATTAAAACTACCTATTATAGCCAACATGGAATTGGTGGCTATAAATACAGCTGAGGTGGTAGCCAAACACATGGATTTAAGCGAAGATAAAGCTGCTGAAATCAGTATGGCGCTTATTGAGGCGTGCATTAATGCATTTGAGCATTCTCAAGCACAGAATAATGTATTTATACATTTTATTTTAGAGGATGATACCTTAGTCATTAAAGTGATTGATCAAGGAATTGGTTTTGACAAATCAAAAGTTCAAATACCTAAAATTGAAAACAAGTTGGGCACTGAAGAGCGTAAAAGAGGCTGGGGCTTACAACTAATAAAAGAATTAATGGATACCGTAGAGTTTGAATCTACGAATGAAGGTACAACTGTAACAATGACAAAAAAGAAAGAATCATGAGCCAATTTAACGTAAATACAGAAGTAGAAAACGATGTAGTAATATTAATTACAGAGGGTTATTTAAATAATGAAGGGGGAGAAATGATTTCTAATATTTGTTATGAACATATTTCCAACGGCAGTATCAAATTCTTACTCGATATGGCCCAAACGAAGGTCGTGAATAGTATTGGAGTTTCGATTTTGATTGAAATTATTGAAAAACTCCAGGAGGTTGATGGAAAACTAGGGTATTATAATTTAGCCCCCATTGTGGATAAGACATTTAAGATTATGGGCTTAACGAAATACTCCTCTGTTTATTCAACGAAAGAAGAGGCTTTGGCTGATTTTTGATTTTAATAATTTCAACGCGCGTTATTTAGTTTTTGCCTTATCAATTACTGCCTTTTGAGTGCGTAAGAATGGTAAAATTGGTAGCGATTAAATAAGAATATGAACAATATTGCCTTCAAGCAGCTTGAATTAGAAACCTTACTTGAAATCACCAATACCCTGATTGAACATGAGGATTTAGATGGTTTATTACAGGATATTTTAATTCGAACCTGCGGGATTTTAGACGCATCTTGTGGGTTTATTTTGATTGAAGAAAAAAATTCTGACTTGTTTATTCCTAAGGCAGTTTTTAATGTGGATGAAAAAGTCTTGTCCAGGATCATTTTCAATAAACGGAGAGGATTTTTACATGAATTAGCCATTCAAAAGGATAAGCACGCTTGTCAAAATATTGAAAATATTCTCCTCGAGAGATTAGAAAAATCATTTGCACTTGCTGCACCCATTACCGGAAAAAATCAATTGTTGGGTTCCATCATCATTTTTGATAAGGAACTTAGAAATGGTACGTCTGATTTTTCAAAAGAGGACGCGGCCATGTTATCGGCTATTTCGGTTCAGGCAAGTGTGGCCTATAACAATACTTATTTGTTGGACACCCTGATTGAGTCGAAACGATTTAATGATAATATCATGGAATCGATTCAAACAGGAGTGATAACCACGAATTTGTTTGGCGAAATTGATTACATCAATAAAACCGCTATGAAAATAGCGCATATTTCAGCTGAAGAATGCCTGGGTAATCATTACCAAATTGTATTTGAAAAAGATCCTGTATTAATTGAACTATTGGAGAAAGTTGAACAGGAAATCAGCGTTTATTCTGAGCAGAATTTTCTGATTAAAGTTGGTGTTGAATCTGTAAATGTCAACTTAACCATCTCTCCGCTCATTGATGATCAAGGGGAGCAGATTGGAACGGTCATAGCCATGGAGGACATTTCTTACCTCGATAAAATAAAGAGCACCTTCAAGAAATATGTTTCGAAGCAGATAGTTGATAAGATATTAGAAAATGAAGATTTGTTGAATCTGGGTGGACAAGAGTTAACCTTGACAACAATCTTTACGGACATCCGTGGTTTCACGAATATGAGTGAAAAAATGGATCCCATCGATGTGGTGAAGACGCTCAATGAATATTTTGATTTAATGATTGATGTCGTGTTCAAGTACAATGGAACGCTTGATAAGATTATTGGTGATGCATTAATGATCATTTATGGGGCACCTATTTATGGGCATGATGATACGAAAAGAGCTTTGTTGACAGCCATCGAAATGCAACATTTGTTACTTGATTTCAATGCTGCAAGGAAGTTAAACGGAATAGATCCCATTGAGATTGGTATTGGTATTAATCGAGGTAAAGCCATTGCAGGGAATATTGGATCAAAAGATCAAATGAATTATACCGTCATAGGTGATGCGGTAAATCTAGCTGCCCGGCTATGTTCTAACGCAGATGCAGGTCAAATTCTTGTTTCGGAATCTGTTGTTTCTGAAGTCGAAAATTTAGGGCTTTTTGATTTTCAAAAGTTAGAGGCCATAAAAGTAAAAGGGAAAGAACAAGAGGTCCAGATTTTTGCACTTGTAAAATGCTTCTGTACGCCTAAAGTGCTGGAGGTGCATGATTTAGTGCTTTCTGATTTACTAATCAACTTATCTCCTGATCTGTACTACCATTCTATTTCGCATACGGTAGATGTATTTATAAGCGCTCGTAAAATTGCTATTTTAGAAGGTATAGCTGAAGATGAATTAGAACTATTGTTAGTTGCTGCTCTTTTTCATGATACCGGTTTTTTAGTAAAAGCGGATGGACATGAGGAAATCTCATGCCAATTTGCCCAAGATCATTTGTTTAGGATTGGCTTTACTAAAAATCAAATTGATCTTATTTGTGGCATGATTATGGCCACTAAGATTCCGCAAAAACCACTGAATAAATTAGAAGAAATTATCGCTGATGCTGATTTAGATTATTTAGGAAGGAATGATTTTTTTGCCATTGGAGATCAATTATTTAATGAATTACAAGCAAGAAAGGTTGTTGACAATGTATTTGATTGGGATCAAATTCAAATCAAATTCTTAGAAAACCATCAATTCTTTACGAAGACTTCCCAAAAATCAAGAGCAACGCAAAAAGAGAAACATTTACAATTAATAAAATCAAAATATTCATGAGTACTCATTCAACCAAAGAAAATATTCAAGATTTTTTCTATTCAGTTTCAGGCATTTTGTTTGCTGGATTTGCTTTAAAGAGTTTTTTAGTCCCTAACCATTTTTTGGATGGTGGAGTGACAGGTGGGGCTCTTTTAATTCATGAAACGTATCATATTCCAATCACCATGCTGGTGATCTTGTGTAATGTGCCATTTATCATCATGGGTGGATATTTAATTGGTAGAAGTTTTGCGATACGCACTTTATTAGCAGTTATCGGTTTGGCATTGGTACTTACATTCGTCCCATATCCTGTCATCACTTCAGATAAATTATTGGTTTCTATTTTTGGAGGGGTCTTTTTAGGCTTAGGTATTGGCTTGGGGATGCGCGGAGGTTGTGCCATTGATGGGATTGAGGTATTAGCATTGTATACGCTAAAGCGTTCCGGCTTTACGATCTCAGAAATTATTTTAGGTATTAATGTGATCTTATTTTTAATCGCTGCGATTGGCTTGGGAATGGTTACAGCACTATATGCTATGTTGACCTATTTTATTGCTACTCGGAGCATCGATTATGTGGTGGAAGGCTTGGAAGAATATATTGGTGTTACGATTATTTCCAAAAATCATGACGACATTAAAAAGGCTGTCGTCATGCAAATGGGAAAGGGTATTACGGTTTATAAAGGGGAGCGGGGTTTCATGAAAGATAGTTTTGAAATCAGTCATCCTACCGATATTATTTACACCATTATGACGCGTTTTGAGGTTAGACACTTACGTAATTTAGTACTTGAATATGACCCTAATGCGTTCATTTTTACCAATATCATCAAAGAAGCAGCTGGTGGGGTTTTATTGAAAAGAAAAGGGGATCATTAATTTAAAATAATACATAAAGCTATTTTTTGGTCTTGATTTAACCCTTGAAGCCGAGATTTAGTTTTATTTCTGGTGGTCCCAAAGGAATTAATAGATTGTCTTTGGTGAAGATCAGTAAAAAGGGGAGGTGGTGATTCAAGCCAAGATTATC
>CAMCXW010000001.1 GCA_945883625.1 Spirosoma fluviale | reverse complement strand
AGCACGGCTTGCCCGATGAAAAAACCAATCGAAAGAAGGGGTATTGATTTTTTCATCGCTCGGCTATTTTCGAATAAGCGCGTTAAGTTCTTTTTCGAATCGCATAATCAGTCGGTCCATCGTTGCGTCGATTACCTTATCAGTCAAGGTCTGATTTTCGTCTTGTAGAATAAAACTAACTGAGTATGATTTTTTTCCTTCGCCTAGATTTTTGCCAACATACACATCGAAAACGGACACATTTTTCAAGATTGCTTTCTCCGTTTGTTCAGCGACGCGTTGTATCGCTTGAAGCGTTACGCTTTGGTCAAGTACGAGCGATAAATCACGTCGAACTTCCGGAAATTTCGAAATTTCTTGATAAACGAAATTACCTTTCTCTTGTTTCACCCAGAAATCCCAATCAAAATCGGCCATAAACGCCTCTTGCTTCACGTCAAATTTTTGGGCTAGTTTTGGGTTGATTAGGCCAATTTGAACACATGGTTTTTTATTTACTGAAATCTGTAATCCATACGTATATACATCTGAATTTTCGATGGTCGAGGTTTCAAATTGCGCAATGCCTAACTGCTTCATGGTGTTAATCACCGTGGTGTACAAATGGTGTAATTGACTTTTTTGAGCAGTTTGTGCCCATGTTTCTCCATCCTGTAAACCACTTGTATAAAGCGCTAAATGCCTTTTTTCAATGTATTTAGTCCCTTTTTTATGATAGGTTTTTCCAAATTCAAAAAGCTTTAAATCTTTTTGACGCCGATTAATATTGTGCGCAAGCACTTCTAATCCGTGAAATACCATGTGCTGGCGCATTACGCCAAGGTCTTCTGAAAGGCGATTTAAGATGTCGACCGTTTCAAAAGTCAAATCTTTCTGGATCCATTGATGGTATTCTCCTTTGGTCAATGAATTGCTAATAATTTCTTGGAATCCTTTGGCCGCTAAACTGATCGCGGTGGTTTGTTGGACTTTTTCTTTGTCCAACAACGGAAACTCAGAAATAAAATGGGCACTCAGATGTTCTGATAATGGGATATTATCCAACCCATGAATACGCAAAATTTCCTCTATAATGTCTGCTTCACGCGTTACATCCACACGATACGCAGGAGCAATCGCAGTAAAGCCATCTGTTTGACTATTTTCAATACCAAAATCTAGGGCTACCAAAATCTCTTTAATGCGATCTGCACTTAATTTGATACCCATGAGTTGGTGCACACGTGCAATCGAAACAGGAATTTTAACTAGTTCGACTGGACTTGGATACAAGTCAACGATGTTGGAAGCAATCTTTCCGCCTGCAATTTCTAAAATAAGTTTAGCGGCATATTTCAATGCAAATAACTTCGCTTCAATATCCGTTCCACGTTCAAAACGGAACGAGGCGTCCGTTTTTAGGCTATGTAATTGTGCTGCTTTTCGGACGCGCTCTGGCTTAAAGTAAGCTACTTCTAAGAATACACGCGTTGTTTCAGGCTGAATACTCGAATGATCTCCGCCCATGACACCTGCGATTCCAATGGGTCCCGAACCATCGCAAATCATCATTTCTTCGCCTTTTAGTGTACGTTCAAGGCCATCCAATGTCGTGAATTTAGTTCCTGAAATCGCTGTTTTTACTTCGATTTTTCCACCTTTTATTTGTACCCAATCATAGGCATGCATAGGCTGTCCAAGGCCATGACATATGAAATTGGTGATATCCACGATGTTATTGATCGGCCGCAATCCTATAGCGGATAGACGTTCTTGCAACCATTCAGGAGAAGGGCCCACTTTCACACCATCAATACTCAGGCCACAAAAGCGACCGCAGCCGTCGTCTTCAATTTGTACATCGATCGGAAATTCGTTGGAGCTTATTGCTAAAGAATCCACGGAAGGAAGGGTAATTTCAATTCCGCTAACGGCTTTGATATCACGCGCCACTCCCCAGTGAGAAGCCGCATCCGCCCGATTGGGTGTAAGGCCAATTTCCAGCACTAAGTCAGAAGCAATATTAAAATATGTTGCGGCAGGTGTGCCATTTGGTAAATCCGTATGTAAGATTAAAATGCCATCATGCGACGTTCCTGTGCCGATTTCATCTTCCGCGCAAATCATCCCTTCAGACGGTTGGCCATACACCTTTCGTTTTTCGATAGTAAAGATTGCTGTACCTTCTTTATCATATAAGGTTGTTCCTGGAGTGGCAACGATAACTTTTTGGCCAGCGCCAACATTGCTAGCTCCGCAAACTATGGTCAATATTTCATCAAGACCTGCATCTACAGTTGTAAGGCTGAGCGTCTTTTCTTTTATGTCAAATTTTTCGCAGGTAAGTACTTCCCCAACAACAAAGCCGCGCAAACCGCCGGGTATTTTCTCGTGAGCTTCGATACCTTCAACTTCGAGACCGGTATTGGTCAAAAGGACATCTAGTTCTGCCGGACTACCTTGTTCTGGAAGTTTAGATAGGTCAATAAAATCGCGTAACCAATTGATAGAAATCTTCATTTTAGAGAATTAGCGGGGGAATTTCATTTTATAATCGACAGAAACCTTACCGCGGGTAATGTCACCTAATTTATTTTTAATCATCCGTTTGCGCACCACGTTTAAGTGGTCAGTAAACAAAATACCTTCGATATGATCGTATTCATGTTGGATAATACGCGCTGCTAAGCTTTCAAATACATCCGTACGTTCTTCGCCTGTTTCGGTCCAGTAGTGAATTTTGACATATTCTGGACGAAAAACTTCACCTCGAATCCCAGGAATCGATAGGCAGCCTTCTTCGAATCCCCATTCTTCGCCCGTCTCATCTAAAATAGTTGCGTTTACAAAAACTTTTTTGAAATCAATTAGCGATGCATCGATGTCTTCTTCCTCTTCTCCTTCGTTCATAGGTCTTCCATCTACAACAAAAAGGCGAATATTCATGCCAATTTGTGGAGCAGCTAAGCCTACGCCGCTTGCCGCATACATGGTCTCGAACATATCTGCGGAAAGTTTCACCAAGTCCATACTGCCAAACTCAATCGGCAGGGCAACTTTGCGAAGGACAGGGTCTCCATAGGGAATGATTGGATATATCATGGGCGTATAAAATCAAACGGCAAATTTAGCGATTTTTCATGGAAAGCATAGCGGGTGCTACTGATGAATTAAAGGACAATCGCCTGAATTTCCTTATTTTTTTGTAATTTGCGCCCTTAATTGACCTGAGTTGAGTAAACAAAAAATTAAATGAATCGTAACTTTTTTAAAGCACATCCTTGGCATGGAATCCAAATAGGGGAACAAATGCCGGAGCAAGTAACAGCGTTTATTGAAATTGTGCCCACGGATACCGTTAAGTACGAGATTGATAAACAAACGGGATATTTGAAAATAGATCGGCCGCAGAAGTTCTCTAATATCGTTCCTGCGTTGTATGGTTTTTTACCGCAGACGTATTGTGCGGACGGAATTGCGGAGTTAGCGCGTAAATATTCAGGGAAGGACATTAAGCAGGGCGACGGAGACCCGTTAGATATTTTGGTGCTTTCAGAGCGTGCGATAACGCATGGTGATATTTTGTGTCAAGCGATTCCTATTGGTGGTATTCGAATGATTGACAAAGGCGAGGCAGATGATAAAATTATTGCAGTCTTGAAGGATGACCCAATTTATGGAAAATGGAGGGATATTTCGGATGCACCTAAGGATATTGTGCAGCGCTTACGTCATTATTTTTGGACGTATAAAATGTTACCTGGCGAAACAACTTCGAGTACGGTGGACATTGATGATGTTTATGGACGTGAGATTGCGCACGAAGTAATTCGTCAATCGCGGGAAGATTACCGTAAAAACTTTGGATAGGCCATTTGACCTATTTTTTATCAAAATTTCGGAATGATTTCGAAATTCGTTTTTTCTAAATAATACCTTATGTGGCAATTTGTAAAATATTCGTTTGCAACTGTGGTGGGATTATTTCTGTTCCTGATAGTCACTTTGTTGATTGTTGTTGGCGTAGGTTCCGCTGTTAGCAGTTCAGAATCTGAGTTTGTAGTGAAAGATAATTCGATCTTGAAACTCGATTTTAATCGGCCTATCGTAGAAAATGCTACTACAGAGGACAGTCCTTTCAGTGATATTCCAAATCCATTTTTTTCAAATACAGATAGGTTAGGCCTAATTCAGGTTCTTTCTGCGTTAGAGCGTGCACGTGTAGATCCTAAAATTAAGGGGATTTACCTCGATGTTAGTTTTCCGCTTGCTGGATATGCTCAATTGTCTGAGATTCGCGATGCGCTAGCCAAATTTAAGGAATCAAAGAAATTCATATATGCTTATGCGAACTCATACTCGGAAAAAGGCTATTATATGGCATCTGTGGCCGATAAAGTATATTTGAACCCAGCTGGAATTCTTGATTTTAATGGAATTTCGGTTCAATATATGTTTTTCAAAAAAGCATTTGATAAGTTGGAAATAGAACCACTTGTATTTCGTGTGGGTCAGTACAAATCGGCTGTTGAGCCGTTTTTGCGCGAGGATATGAGTCCGGAAAATCGTATGCAAACTCTTTCATTTATTCAATCAATAAATAAGGAGATTTTCAAAAAGATTTCGCTTAGCAGAAATATTTCCTTGGATCGGCTAAACACGATTGCGGATTCGTTGCAAGCGATGGATCCGATAAAGGCCCAAAAAGCTGGCTTATTGACAATAGGCTATTGGGACGAATTCGAAGGTCAAATGCGTGTTGCAACCAAAAAGAAGCCGTCAGAAGATCTGACCTATGTGAAGTTGGCCGATTATTTAAAAGCCAAAAATCCAATTGATGAAGTTGAAGGAACTGCCAAAATTGCGGTGCTTGTAGCTGAGGGGGAAATCGTGGGAACGCGTGGAGGCGACGGGACGATTGGTTCGGATGATTTTGTCAAGGAGTTACGGAAGTTGCGCGATAATAAATCGGTGAAGGCGATTGTTTTACGTATTGATTCACCAGGGGGCTCTTCTTTGGCATCTGATATTATGTGGCGTGAAATTATATTAGCAAAAAAAGTTAAGCCAATTATCGCGTCCATGTCTACATATGCGGCATCTGGTGGGTATTATATGGCGATGGGAACAGATGTTATTGTAGCGCAGCCTACCACAATTACGGGATCTATTGGAATTTTTGCTCAGTGGTTAAATTTAGATAATTTCTTTAAAAATAAACTTGGCATTACGCAGGATCATGTGAACACACATGCGCATTCGAACTTTTTAAGCTCGGCGAGTACCTTATCTGATTTTGAAAAATCAGTTGTGCAGCGTATGGTTGATCAAGGTTATGAATCCTTTACGTCAAAGGCTGCGGCTGGTCGAAAAATGTCATTGGCTCGATTGAAATCAATTGCGGGTGGCCGTGTTTGGACAGGTGTTCAGGCTAAGCAAATCGGGTTAGTAGATGAGCTGGGTGGCCTCAATCAGGCGATTGAAATTGCTGCAGACCGGGCACACATGCAACCTGCATCTTATAAAGTTCAGGTTTATCCGAAAGCTAAATCATTTGTTGACGAACTTGTTTCATCTGCATTTTCTGAGTCGTCGATGCAAGAGCGCTTTGTGCGTGAGCACATGCCGTGGACCAAATCTATTTGGGAGCTGGATCGCATGAAGAAAAGAGAAGGGTTTTTGGCATTAATGCCTTATACGATTGAATTAGATTAGACATATTGATGACATGATTAGAAATAATTGGACACGTGAGGAGGTTGAGCAAATTTTCAACCAACCGTTTTTAGATTTAGTATATCAAGCTGCCACGGTGCATCGCCAATACCATGATCCCAATGAAGTACAAATTAGTACGTTGTTATCGATCAAAACAGGCGGATGTCCAGAAGATTGTTCTTATTGTTCGCAAGCGGCGCGCTATCATACCAATGTAAAGGTGCAAAAATTATTGCCCTATGAGGAGGTAATTCAAGCGGCTGTTCGTGCGCAGGAGAATGGAAGTTCTCGTTTTTGTATGGGAGCCGCTTGGCGGGAGGTGCGGGACAACAAAGATTTCGACCGTGTATTAGCTATGGTGAAAGGTGTTAATTCCCTCGGAATGGAGGTTTGTTGCACGCTAGGTATGTTGTCAGCGGATCAGGCACAAAAGTTGAAAGATGCGGGATTATATGCTTATAACCACAACATTGACACGAGTGAAGAGTATTATGAAGATGTAATCTCAACGCGGACGTACGATGATCGTTTAGAAACGTTAGGGAATGTTCGCAAAGCTAATTTGTCTGTTTGTTCAGGTGGAATTATTGGAATGGGGGAGTCAATCGACGATCGAATTGGGATGTTATTAACTTTGGCTAATTTGCCAGAGCATCCAGGTTCTGTACCTGTGAACAATTTAGTGCCAGTGGAAGGGACACCATTTGAAAATCAAAAGACGGCTTCGGTTTGGGAGTTAGTCCGTGTGATTGCGACGGCACGTATCATGATGCCGAAATCTGCGGTTCGTTTGTCTGCTGGACGCTTGGAGTTGAATTACGAAGGACAAGCTTTTTGTTTTATGGCTGGGGCTAATTCAATCTTCTCAGGAGATGTGTTATTGACAACGCCTAATCCAGACGCAAAGTCCGACAAAGAGTTGTTCCAAATTTTGAGTATCAAGCCGAAAGAGGCCTTTAAAGATGAGAAGAAATCAGGGATTGAATTCAATCAAATCCCAAGTGCTCAGGGGCTTGAACATAGCCATTAATTTTAAAGCGCTATTCTGAAAGGGGTAGCGCTTTTTTCATGCGGTAATGTTGAATCTCGCCAAATAACAAATACGATTTTTCTATAATCGAATACCCGATGCTTTCATAAAAAGGCACGGCATTTTCGCGGGCTTCAAGTATAATCTCTTGCCAGCCTTTTTCCATTGCTACCTTTTCCAAGTAACTCATTATCAGTTTTCCAAAACCTTTGCCTTGTTGGTCCGTTGCCACCGCCACGCACCTAACCTGCCCTTGTCGAACGGCTGATTCGTGCATACGAGCCACGCCGAGTACTTTTTCTGATTCACCTATGGCCATGACATGAATGGCAGATGCTTCATCGGCTAAAATTTCAGATCCGAGTGGCTGATCCCAAGGTTCTCGTAGAACTGAGAATCTCAGGGCATAATATGCCTGCCAATGTTGCGCTGTTGTAGGTGTTATTAAAACCATAAAAACGGTAAACGCTGCCGGGGTTGAAGACCCCGGCAGCGTTAGCAAAAATAGGTAAAAATGTCGAAGGTGATTTGCCGTTCAACAAATTATCAAGAAACTTATTTAGCAAAATTCACGGCTCTCATTTCACGGATTACCGTTACTTTGATTTGGCCAGGATACTGCATTTCTTTTTCGATTTTTTGGGAGATGTCAAATGATAAATTAGATGCTTTTTCATCACTTACATGTTCCGCATCTACTAAAATTCGTAACTCGCGGCCTGCCTGTATCGCATAGCATTTTTGAACACCTTGAAAAGATGTAGCAAGAGCCTCCAAATCGCGAAGACGTTTCATGTACGATTCCATCATTTCTCGACGCGCACCTGGGCGCGAGCCTGAAATCGCATCACAAACTTGGATAATGGGTGAAATCATGGAAGTCATTTCACACTCATCGTGGTGCGCACCGATTGCATTACAAACTTCTGGATGCTCTTTATATTTTAGGGCTAACTCCATTCCCAACAAAGCATGCGGAAGTTCTGGTTCTTCATGCCAAACTTTACCAATATCATGCAATAATCCAGCACGCTTCGCAAGTTTAGCATTTAGTCCTAGCTCGGCAGCCATGGTCGCGCACAGTTTAGCTACTTCTCGTGAGTGTTGCAATAGGTTTTGGCCATATGAAGAACGGAAACGCATCCGACCAATCATCTTGATTAATTCTGGATGCAATCCATGAATACCTAATTCGATAACCGTTTTTTCACCGATTTCGATAATCTCGTCATCGATATTCTTTTTAGTCTTATTGACTACTTCTTCAATACGTGCTGGGTGAATACGTCCATCTTGTACCAAACGGTGCAACGAAAGACGTGCGATTTCCCGACGAACAGGATCAAATCCAGAAATGATAATCGCCTCAGGTGTATCATCTACGATAAATTCAACACCTGTAGCTGCCTCCAGTGCACGAATGTTACGTCCCTCCCGACCAATAATTTTTCCTTTAATATCGTCTGATTCAATATTGAAAACAGATACGCAGTTTTCAATAGCATTTTCTGCTGCAGTCCGTTGGATCGTTTCAATCACTACTTTCTTAGCCTCTTTTGTGGCTGTCAACTTAGCTTCCTCAATTGCCTGCTTTACGATTGAACTAGCTTTTGATTCTGCTTCCGCTTTCAACGCATCGATTAGTTGTTGGCGCGCCTCATCTGCCGAAAGATTTGCAATTTTCTCTAATTGATTGATCTGATTCGCTAACATTGCTTCTGCCTCAGCGCGAACCTTTTCTACATCCTCAAATTTTTTGCGGTAATTTTCTTCTTTCGTTTGGATGCTCTGCTTTTGCGATTGCAATTCTTGATCTGCAATCCGTTGCTGCTCTTGTTGCTGAGCTAAGGTGCGTTCTTTCTCACGTAATTTTTGTTCATTTTCAATCAGAATCCCTTTCTTTGCTTGCGTCTCTTCCTCAAATTCACCACGCAAACGAAGGAAGTTTTCCTTTGCCTCGAGCATCCTGTCCTTCTTTAAGTTTTCAGCTGCAAAAGAGGCATTTTTTAATATTTCATCCGCTTTGCTTTGAGCATCCGCTTCTAAATTTTTATTCACTTTGGAAAAGAAAATTTTTCCGGCAAATACCCCACCCGCAAGTGATAACAAGGGGATAATAAGCGATAATATAGTCATAGAACGATTGTTTTGTTAAACATTAGCGCTCTGTCAACTGCCCAAAAGAAGAAGGATTTTTTATAAGGTAAATTCAGATACCAGTTCGATTAACTGACTATTTTCCGAATGAACATTGTTTTGCAATTCTTTGCGTTCCGAATCAAATTTTATACCACACATAGCTAAATCCAGCGCCACTAAGGCCATTACTTTATTGGGATCCGTGCTGTTTGTCTCTTTCTCGTAAAATTTAACTAAGCGGTTCACTATGACTGCCGCGTTTCGCGTACATGATTCTTCCTGTTTACTTACACGCAGGGAGACATTTTGTATCCCCAATAATAGGTTGCAAGGTAGCTTTTCACTCATGGTTTGCGTAATTGCTCAATACAATGATCTATAATTACTATATAACTATCTAACTTTTTCTTCAGTTCAGCTTTCGAGGCCTCTGTGTTGTCTTTACTAGTCACAAGTTTACCAATTTTATCTGATTTTTTTAAGCTTTTTTCATATTCTTTTGCTTTGGCTGATACGTCAACTAGTAGTTTTGATTTTTCTTCCAACGCTAAATTCGCAACTTTTAAATCATTTTCTAGTTGGATAATTGTTTTTTCTGTCTCATCCAAACGCGCAAGCATCTGGCCGATTTTCAGCTTTAAAGTCAAATATTGCGTCCGTAATTCCTGCTTCATACTTACAACTTCAAGTGAGGTTTTCCTGCTCGCCAATTAAATTCATATAGCCCAATAAACACAATAACAATGATTAGGCCCAAATTTGCAGTGATTAGTGGTGTTGAAATCCAATCTAACCCTCCTGCGTAAATGCAAAATCCACCTAAAACTAAGTAACCTAGGTCACTTTTCCACCTAAAAGGTGCCGGAGCATATTTCTGCCCCCCAATAAAACTTAAAACCGTCATTACAATGCTAGATACTAAGAACGAGTAAGCACATGCCATATAACCATATACCGGTATAAACAAGATGTTGCCCAACAAGGTTACGCCTAATCCCATTAGGGTTATGATCGTACCATAGTAGGTTTTATTGGTTTGTTTGAACCACACCGACTGCGTATAATAAACGCCCAGGAATAAATTGGCCAGTAACAAAATGGGTACGATTCCGATACCTTCCCAGTAGATTGATTGGCGTAAAAATAAGGTCTTAATCCAAAATAGATTCACGGAAACGCCGACCCACAAAAGCGTACATACGATAACAAACCAATGCGTCACTAAAGCTAAATTTGATTGGCTATTACTTTCCGATTTCCTACCTAGGAAAAAAGGTTCTGCTGAGTATTTGAACGCTTGAATAGCTAAACTCATAAAAACAGAAAGCTTGTAGCAATTCCCATAAATTCCCAGCGCATCCTGTGACGTTTTACCTGGATAAAATCCTGCGGGCAAAAATTCCTCAAGCAACAATCGATCAAACATCAGATTGAACATCGCAGCCAAACTCATGAACATGATCGGGTACGCATAGATCCACAGTCCCTTAAATTCGGACCAATCCCAGCGCCAACGATACGCTTTAAACTCATCTTTGAGCCAATAAAATAAACTTGCATTCGCAATTAAATTCGCCAAAAATATATATCCTGCACCAATTCCCGGCACATACAATTCTTTGAAAAATGAGGGTAACGTTTGCCCAAAATCTCCCGTGTGTATCGGCTTTAAGACCAATAAAAACAGTAGATTTAGCCCCACGTTCACGAGGATTGAAACGATTTTCGCCGTGACAAATTTTTTGATTTTTTGCTCAAGTCGAAGTTTGGCAAATGGGATCGCCGTGATGGCATCAATCGCTAGAATTAGGGCAAGCCAATTAAGAAAAATTCCTTTTCCGGGATACCCAAGCGACTGCATGATCGGTTCCGCGAAAAAAAACAATCCTAGGGTAAAGGCTCCCGAAGTTGTTATTATGGCCGTTAATATCAGCTGGTAATATTTCTCAGGGGCTTCTTTGGCAAACCGAAAATAAGCGGTTTCCATGCCATATGTGTAGAGGATATTAGCGATGGCCATGTATCCATATAGCTTTACATTGATACCAAGCTCAGCGGGAAGAAATGCCCATGTATGAACAAAAACAAGTAGGAAATTTAGCGATCGTCCCAGGATTGTACTGAAACCATAGGATAGCGTTTCCCCGGCAAGTTTTTTAAGTATGGACATAAAGCTAATTTCACCAAAGATTCAAAGTTACGTAAATCTTTACGTTTTTTGATACCCAATCGTTTGGTAGAACTGTTCTGAATAACTGTCGCTTAACGGGATGTGATTTTCACCAATTTTTACTTTCTGATTTCGAATAGATTCGATTTTTTTAAGCGAAACTATATAAGATTTATGGATGCGCAAAAATGCATCTAGCGGGAGCTTTTCCGCGATTAGCTTCATCGTCATCCGACATACTACCGGAAATTTTTGAGTCCGTAAATGTATTTTGATGTAATCTTTGAGGCCTTCAATATATAAGATGTCATCGAGCATAATTTTCATCAAGGAGTAATCTGCATGTATGAAAATATAGTCAACTTTCGATTCACTTACCGCTCCTTGAACTTGGAGAGCTAATTTACTTTTGTAGAAATCCAAGGCTTTATGAGATGCCTTCAAGAATCGCTCAAACGAAATAGGTTTCAACACATAATCGATGACGTCTAGATTAAATCCTTCGACCGCATATTGCTGATATGCAGTTACGAAAATAACCATAGGTTTATGAGTTAATCCCTCTAAAAACTGAACACCTGTTAAGCCAGGCATTTGAATATCCAGGAAAATAAGGTCAACTGGATTATTTTGTAAATAGTCAATGGCTTCAAAAGCATTGCGGCAACGCGCTTCCATCTTAAGAAAAGGGACTTTGGCAATATTGTCTTCTACTAAATCCAATGCCAAACTTTCATCATCAATCGCGATGCAACGCAAAAGTGTACTCGGCAACTCATTAAATTGCTCTTGAACCTCTTCCATGATTTATACGTGTTTAATCATTAGTGCTACCTGATAAGTTCCATCCTCTTCTATAATGTCCAATGTATGCGTTTCAGGATACAGTAACTCTAACCTACGTCGCACATTCGTTAGCCCAATGCCTGAACTTTCATCTTTATGTTCCGTCACATGTTTACTCACTTGATTGGTTACTTCAAACGTTAAGGCTTCAGGTGTATCGATTAGGCGGATTGAAATGGTTGGATTTGTCACCATGCCTACTCCATGTTTGAAGGCATTTTCGACAAATGGAATTAGTAACATTGGTTCGATTGTTCCCGAGGGATTGGTCGAATTAGACTCATAATTGATTTGAATATCCGTTCCAAATCGTAGCCTTTGTAATTCAATATAGGATTCTAAATAGTTATCCTCCTTACTGATGGCTACTTTAAAATCACTTGTTTCATAAATCATGTAGCGCATCAATTCGGATAATTTAATGATCACAGGTTCAACACTTTCTGGTTTTCTACGCGAAAGAGAGACAATGCTATTAAGCACATTGAACATAAAATGTGGGCTAATTTGCGAGCGCAGAAAAGAAAGTTCTGACTTTAATCGTTCATTTTCCTCTTCTTTTTTAGCTTCTTGTTCGTGTAAGTTGTCTGAAAGAAAGCGGTAACTAATACCAATAGCAATGATGAATAAATATTGGAAAATGATACGTAAATACGTAAAGCGTTTCATGCCGCCACCGCCCCGTCGAGGTCCAATCTCACGATTTGGGAAAAGTAGGTCAAAAATGATATCATTTAGCCAAACCAAGACGAAAAATCCCAAAACTAAAAATCCCAAATACAATAAGATATTATATTTCTTGAGCACTTTGGGGATTAATACCTCAGTATTTATGTAGAAAATAGGAATATTGGCTAGTCCAAAAACAAAGAAAAATAAGTTCCATTGAAAGTGACGTTGCATCTCAACAGGATCTGTTGATTGGGAACTCGGGCCCAAGAGAATCGGCAAGGCTAATAAACAGGCCCAAAATAGCAGGTGAATTAAGATGGACCGCGTAGTTAATTTACTTTTGATCATTTCGTTAATGCCTAAAAAAAAACAAATTAACAAACTTTGATTTATACCTAGTTATTTTTTGCTACCACTATCCCGTTTGTGCCGATGAAATTGTTCAGTTATTTTATTAGTTTTGTTTTCATAGAACCTATTTAATCAAATATCCATGCGGAAAATTCTTTTGCTTATGCTGCTTTCGTGGACTAGTTTCGCCCAGCAGACAATTTCTCTCTCAGATCTTCAAGCATTTGCCCAACCGAGTACCAATTGGTCCATCGAAGGTGCTGTGCGAGCTACCTACTCAGACACCAGCTTTCAAGTTGCTACCGGTAAAGGGGTTTTGTTAAACACGTTGCGGCACGGAAAGTACCAGCGGACGGATGATTTAACATTTCAACTTAACCATGGCGACATGCGGTTGATGCTGGACTTTATGCTCCCGAAAGGAGCGAATTCTGGAATTTACCTACAAGGCCGGTATGAAGTTCAGTTGTATGATTCATGGGGGAAAACAAAAATAAATTTTGGGGATTGTGGTGGAATTTATGAACGCTGGGATGAGGGACGTGGAAAAGGAAATCAAGGGTACGAAGGGAGTGCTCCATTACAAAACGCGTGTAAAGCTCCTGGGACCTGGCAAACGATTGAAATTGATTTTCAGGCACCCCGTTTTGACGCTACCGGAAAGAAAATTCAAAACGCGCGGTTTAAAAAAGTCATTCTTAATGGTATTTTAATTCACGAAAACATTGAAGTTTCCGGAATGACTCGTGGAGCACTTTTCGATGCAGAGGCGGCTTTTGGCCCAATTCGCATTCAAGGCGACCACGGTCCTGTTGCATTTCGCAATATTCGATACGAGACATTTGATAAACCTTCTGCCAGCCTTGGAGAAGTAAAGTATACATACTATTCAGGGAAGTTTACGGAACCTGTTATTGGACAAGCCACTCCAGTTATGAACGGAACAATCCCTAAATTGACAGTCAAAGTAGTCCCAGCAAAAAATGATTATTTAATTCGCTACCAAGCTGAATTAACTATTCCTGATGCTGATACCTATGAATTTGAAACGCATTGGACGGGTGGTGGTGTTTTAAAAGTAGATGGGAAAGAACTAAATCAAGGTGCGCATTGGTATTCTGATAAGGTTACACAGGCTACTTATTTAACGGCCGGGAAACATCAGTTGGAATTAATCCACATTAAAGATTTTCCTTGGGGCCCTCAAGCGCTAGGTTTGCTTGTTAAGCGCGTCGGTTCACATCCAGTAATTTTGCATGATCGAAAGTCCATGATTGACCCGCAGGCTGTGGGCATTGTCGAGGTGAAAGCAAATGCAGAGCCTGTGATGCAACGGTCCTTCGCTTTTCATCTAGGGAAGAAAAAAACACATGTTATACATGTAGGGGACCCTTCTGGAGTTCATTATTCGTATGACCTGAAGCAAGGTGCCCTACTTCAAGTTTGGCGTGGACCTTTCTTAAATGCAACGCAAATGTGGCACGAACGCGGAGAACCCCAAACGTCTGAGCCTCTCGGTGTGACGGTCGTCATGGATGGTCGTTTTCCGCTAACGCTTGATCATCAAGCGCAACCTGATTCTCTCAATGCGACAGAATTAGTTTATAAAGGGTATAAGTTGGAGCAAGGCCGACCGGTCTTCATGTACGATTGGACGGCTGCAAAAATGCAATTGGAAGATCGTATCGTTCCAGCGGCCAATAATATTGGGCTAAAACGCATAATTACCTTCAAAAATTCCAGCTCGCTTCAATCAGCACTTGATTTTAGTATCGCCTCCCCTAAGCAAATCGCGGTGGTAAACGCAAGTTTAGTTGGCCTAAAAGATCAATCCTATTTTATCCAAACGACCGGTGGAGGAGTTGATTTTTCGGTAGGCCGACAAGCCGTTCAGGGAACTAGTTTAACTTATCAGATCATTTGGTAATTGTAATAATATGAAAAATTTATATAGCTTTTTAGCCGTTTGTTTGCTGCTCCCGATGGGTGTTGTGGCACAGAAAAAATCTGCCAAAACTGAGCAAGATTATTACGAAATTAAGACGCTTCCGATTCCGAAAGATATTTATCTAGAGATTGGGGGTATTGCAACGATGCCTGATGGCCGTTTAGCTGTAAGTACGCGTCGTGGCGAAATATGGATTATCGAAAATCCATATCAAAAAGAAAATCATCAGGTACACTTCAAACGCTTCGCTAGTGGTTTGCACGAAGTCTTGGGACTTGCTTACAAAGACGGTTCATTTTATTGTTCCCAGCGTGGTGAATTAACCAAAATCACAGATACGGATCGTGATGGTGTCGCGGATTTATATGTTCCCATTTATCAGTTTGATTTATCTGGTAATTATCACGAATATACGTATGGGCCTGTTTTTGACAAAAACGGGGATATGTTGGTGACTTTAAACCTCGCCTGGGTCGGTTTCGGGGAAGGTAAATTTGCCAAATGGAGGGGCTGGCTTTTGAAAATCAAGCCTGATGGCACCATGGAGCCCCATTCAGCGGGGTTGCGGTCTCCGGCAGGGTATTCAATTAATGATGAAGGGGATATTTTTTATGGTGAGAACCAAGGGGATTGGGTTGGATCGGGTCGTGTAACGCATTTGGCGAAGGGGGATTTCGCCGGTAACCCAGGCGGATTGAAATGGGCGAAAGAGCCCAACAGCCCGTTTAAGTTGACCCTCGAAGAAATTCAAGATAATGGCGCCCCGATGTATGAGGCGGCAGCCAAGGTGAAAAATTTAAAATTGCCTGCTGTTTGGTTTCCACATGCCATTATGGGAATAAGTACGGCAGACATCTTGCAAGACTCGACGAAAGGAAAATTTAGTCCATTCCCAGGACAGTATTTTGTTGCTGATCAGGGGCAGTCTAAAGTGATGCGGATGGGTTTAGAGAAGGTCAATGGAGTGTATCAAGGTTTTTGTATTAATTACAGAGAAGGTTTTCAGTCGGGTATTTTACGCGAACGTTTTGGTTTAGATGGCTCCATGTTTGTCGGGATGACTTCCCGCGGGTGGGGTTCAACCGGGAAAGATAATTTTGGTCTGCAACGGCTTTTTTGGAATGGGGAAATGCCCTTTGAAATTGAAAATATACATGCGAAGCCAGATGGATTTGAGCTAAGTTTCACGCAGGCTGTGGATATAAATTCGGTTAAAAAAGCAGCTTCTTATGCCTTAAGGTCTTATATATACAAATACCAACATCAATACGGAAGTCCGATTATTGAACTCAAGGATTTGAAGATTTCTGCTATGGAAGTTTCAGCTGACAAACGAAAAGTGCGTTTAGTAATTGAGGGGTTACGCCAGTTTTTTATCCATGAATTTAAATTGACGGGTATTCGTAACGAATCTGGAGACCCTTTACTTCATGAAACCGCTTATTATACGTTGAATCAAATTCCAGCGGGTGGTCGAATTGCGGTTTCGGAGACAAATCGAATGCAAGTTGAAAAAGTTGAAAAATCAATTCAAGTAGTAGCTTCCAAGCCGTCAGGAAAGTCAATAATTTCGGATGAAGAGGCAATGGCGTTGTTGAAAAAGCACACGTGTTTAGCTTGCCATGCAAAAGAGGCGAGAGTCGTGGGCCCATCTTATGTGGATATTGCTAAACGAAATTATACGGACAAGCAAATTTTAGCTTTGGTATATAAACCAAACCCGCAGAATTGGCCAGACTACGCAACGGCGATGGCGCCGATGAGCCATGTTCCAGCCGGCGATGTACTCAAAATAGCTTCATGGATAAATGGGTTAAAAAATAAAGCCTTATTAAATCGAGATTAGCACAAAAAAAGGGCCGACAAATTTAATTGTCGGCCCTTTTTTTAATTCGCTAAACTTACTTGGGTACAACCGAACCTTGTATAGTCAAAATAATCTGAGATACTTCTCCATTGTTGACCACCGTAATGGTTTTATTGAAGTTTCCAGGTCTTCCAGCAGAGTTATACAATGCGGTAACTTTTCCTGTTTTTCCCGGCATTATTGGTTCTCTTGACCATTCTGGCGTAGTACAACCGCATGATGGCTGAACATTGGAAATTACTACCGGAGCTTTCCCTGTGTTGGTAAATTCAAAGGCATAAGATGCTTGTGTGCCCTCTTTAATTTTGCCAAAATCATGTTTTTCGGCTTTAAATCGGATTGCTCCCTGTGCATTTGATTGGAAAGCGAAGCCTAAAATGAGTGCGAGTACTCCTAAAAATTTCTTCATGGTTTTATAATTGGTTTACTTAGTTGAGTAACAAATCTATAACAATGGAAAGATTCGGCAAAAGAAATGCAGGAGTTTTTCGAAAAGTTTGAAATGGAACGTATTTGGCCGACAAGGATTTTGTTGTATTTTTACACGTTACAATCATAAATACTCTTGTCTTTGACTCATAGCTATTCATTTTCTAATCCTGGGATTACATTTGATCCGAATCAGGTAATGGATAATTATCGACTTGCTGTGCTAAGTAGGGCATGTAGTATGCTAGTGCGCAAAGAAGTTTTTTCGGGTCGAGCCAAATTTGGAATTTACGGGGATGGGAAGGAATTGTGTCAAATAGCTTTGGCTAATGCGATGCAACGGGGGGATTACATTTCAGGTTATTACCGGGATCAGACGATCGGGGTGGCGATTGGAGACTTAACTTGGCCCCAATATTTTGCGCAATTATATGGACATCCCGATATTCAGTTTGATCCACACTCAGGTGGCCGACAAATGAATAATCACCATGCAACTCGGTGGCTAGATGCCCAGGGGGAATGGTTAAATCAAACTGAAACGTATAATAATGTTGCGGGCATTTCCTCGACAGGTGCGCAGACTCCACGTGCATTGGGAGTGGCCTATGCCTCGAAAATGTATAAGGAAAGACCTGATTTAGAGCCATATAGCGCGTTGTTTTCGAAAGGAGGACAGGAGGTTTGTTTTACGACGATTGGGGATGCGTCAACTTCCGAAGGAATGTTTTTGGAATGTATAAATGCGGCCGGGGTGTTGCAAATTCCGATTGTTTTTTCAGTTTGGGATGATGGTTATGGCATTTCAGTTCCCATTGAATTTCAGACAACTAAATCATCGATTTCAAAGGCGTTAGCTGGATACCAACGAACGGAAACGGAAAAAGGTATAGAGATTTTTCAAGTAAAGGCTTGGGATTATCCTGGATTGGTGGTGGCTTATCAGCAGGCGGCTCGTTTGGCGCGTGAGGAATATGTGCCTTGTTTAGTGCATGTTATTGAATGCACGCAACCACAAGGTCACTCGGCCTCCGGATCACATGAGCGATACAAGTCGGCCGAGCGCCTTCAATTTGAGTCTGATGCTGATTGCAATGTGCGTTTTCGGGAGTGGATTGTACAGGCTGGAATTTCGGATGAAAGCACCTTGCTTGCCATTGATGAAGAGGCCTCTAAAGAAGCACGCAGTTACCAAAAAGAGGCTTTTGCTGCTTACATGGCTTCGATTGAAGTTGACAAAAAGGGCTTCTTACGGATTGCTAAAAACCTATATGATTCGACGAATGAACCTGGTTTGATCGAACCTATATTAGAGGAATTAAACCAACTTTCATACCCGATTTTTAGTGATTTGGTGCGTGCAGGGCGAAAAACCTTGCGTGCTTTTCGCTTCTTTCAAGGGCCTGCTGTCAAATTACTTCGGCATTGGCTTGAAGAATTGGAGACGAAAAACCATCGTCGGTTTAGTTCACATCAAATGAGTGAATCAGCGCAAAGTCCAATGCACATTAAAGGGGTTAAGGCTGAATATGATAAAGAACCTATCCTTGTAGATGGGCGCGAAATTTTAAATAAGAGTTTTGCGCAGTTTTTGACCGATCCGCGCGTCTTTATTTTGGGTGAGGACGTAGGGAAGATTGGTGATGTAAATCAAACGCTAGCGGGCTTGCAAGAGATTTTTGGACCTCTTAAAGTTACGGATACGGGAATTCGAGAGGTGAGTATTGTGGGTCAGGGAATTGGCGCTTCGATGCGTGGTTTACGACCAATTGTCGAGATTCAGTATTTAGATTATATATTTTATCCTTTTCCGATCTTATCGGATGATTGGGCTTGTTTACATTACCGTACGGCTGGGGGTCAAAAAGCACCGATGATACTGCGAACCCGTGGGCATCGTTTGGAGGGGATTTGGCATTCGGGTAGTCCGATGGCTGTGTTGATTAATGGATTGCGTGGAGTTCACTTCTGTGTTCCGCGTGACATGACTCAAGCGGCTGGCATGTACCGAACGTTATTAGCCGGAGATGATCCCGGTGTGGTTGTTGAATGTTTGAATGGATATCGATTAAAAGAACCGATGCCCACAAATTTATTGGCCATTCAAGTAGAGCTTGGGGTGCCTGAAATATTACGAGAGGGGAATGATTTGACGATTGTAACATATGGGTCGATGTGTCGGATCGTGATGGAGGCAGCGAATTGTTTAGCCGATATGGGAATTTCGGTTGAGGTTATCGATGTACAAACTTTATTACCATTTGACCGATACCACCTTATTTTGACATCGATTCAGAAGACGCAGCGTGTGTTGTTTGCCGACGAAGATATGCCGGGAGGGACATCAGCCTACATGATGCAAGAGTTGTTGGACAAACAAGGTGCCTTTTCGTGGTTAGATAGTCCAGCACGGTGTTTAGCTGCGATGCCTCACCGACCAGCCTATAGTTCGGATGGAGATTATTTTTCAAAACCAAATGTAGAAAATGTGGTGGATACTGTTTACGAAATGATGCGTGAAGCTGATCCATCTTCTTATCCCGCTATTTATTTTTAATAACTGAGATGAAGCGTTATTTGAAGGAAATTGTTGATGTGATTCAGAGTACTCGAAAGGGGATGGCACTGACGTGGAAGCATGCCTTTGATGCACGTAAAAAGCGCAGCCAACATAACATTCAGGACACCGATTATTTTTCACAAACGACGGGGATTACGACATTGGAATATCCGCATGTAGAGATTCCTGTTCCGGATAACGGTCGCTATCAGTTACACAATGAGATGGATGATTGCATTGTTTGTGACAAATGCGTCAAAGTCTGCCCTGTTGATTGCATTGAAATTGAGCCCATCAAAGCTACTGGGTTAGTTGGCCTAACATCCGATGGTTCACCCATTCGACTTTATGCTGCCAAATTCGACATCGACATGTCTAAATGTTGTTTTTGTGGTCTGTGCACAACGGTTTGTCCGACGGAGTGTTTAACGATGACGTCGGAGTATGACTTTTCTGTTTTTGAAGTCAAAGAGCATAATTTCTCATTTGCGAACTTGACGGCCGAGGAGGCAGAGGAGAAGAAGCGTTTGTATGAACAGTTTGTGGCGGAGAAAGAGGAGTTGAAAAAGTCCGCGGACAGTGGTCAGTCGGCAGTCGTCAGTGGTCAGTCGTCAGTAGT
Source organism: Spirosoma fluviale (assembly GCA_945883625.1). Classification (GTDB taxonomy): domain Bacteria; phylum Bacteroidota; class Bacteroidia; order Cytophagales; family Spirosomataceae; genus Aquirufa; species Aquirufa fluvialis_E. The sequence goes on along the minus strand of CAMCXW010000001.1, from coordinate 121,017 downwards.
CAGTGGTCAGTCGACAGTGGACAGTAGTCAGTCGTCAGTCGCTAGTCCGGAGTCCGAAGTCGTTAGTCCGGAGGTTAAGAAGCCAGTTTTTAAGCCAAGTTTTAAACCGAAGGCAGTGGACAGTAGTCAGTCGTCAGTCGCTAGTCCGGAGTCCGAAGATCCAGCGTCTAATACTAGTCCGGAGGTTAAGAAGCCAGTTTTTAAGCCAAGTTTTAAAGTGAAGGCAGTGGACAGTAGTCAGTCTTCAGTAGCTAGTCCGGAGTCCGAAGGTCCAACTTCTGACGTCCAAAGTCCAAAGTCTAACGTCCAAAGTCCAGAGTCTAACGTCTAAGCTAGCGTCTAAACCATGACCCCTATCTTATTATCATTTTTGGCATTAGTGATTTTAACTTGCGGGAGTGGGTTAGCGATGTTGTTTACGCGCAATATCTTGCATGCGGCATTGGCGATGTTTATGTGCATGCTTGGCCTGGCGGGCTTGTATGTCATTGCTTATGCTGACGTAATGGCTGTTTCTCATTTGATGATTTATGTGGGTGGAGTCCTGATTTTAATCCTTTTTGGAATCATGTTGACGACTCAGCAGTCCCGTGAAACGAACGGTAAGAATCATTTGTGGGTCGAACAGCGTAGTTTTATCTGGTCGGCAGCGGTCGGATTATCGATTTTTATTGCTTTGATTTATGTCTTTTCAGGTATGGATTGGCAATTGCATGTAGTGGGTAATGATCAGTCGAAATTACGCGATGTAGGTGTTGCGCTTTTGACAAAATATGCCTTTCCGTTCGAATTGGTTGGTGTTTATTTATTAATTGCGCTCGTGGGGGCAACTTATATTGCAAAACGAAATGACTGAAATTCCGGTAATTTATTTTTTATGGGCGAGTGCGGCATTATTCGCGACGGGTTTCACGATTATGGTTCTAAAGCGTAATGCGATATTTATATTGATGGGTATTGAGCTGATGTTAAATGCGGCTAATTTGAATTTAATTGCTTTTTCGCGCCAAGATGATGCGCAGCAAGGCCTGATGATGGGAATCTTTGTGTTAGTTGTGGGCGTTTGTGAAATGGCCATTGCGCTCTCAATCATTATTCAGGTTTACAGACAATTTCAGCACATTGAGGTAGGGAAATTTGAATCTCACAATTAAGACTTTTCGTCTAGCCAAATTTTGAGTTGTTTCCGAAAACCAGGTGTTTTTGATTTCCCTAACACTTTTTCTAGATCTTCCGCTGGTGAATCATACATGTTGCGTATCGTACCAAAATGTTTCATTAATTTTTGGGCGGTTAATTTTCCAATTCCATCTAATTCTTCTAATTGACTTATTAGGAAATTCTTACTACGCTTATTGCGATGCGCCGTAATTCCAAAACGGTGTGCCTCATCGCGAAGTTGTTGGATTAATTTTAAGGATTCCGATTTTTTGTCGATGTACAAAGGCAGACTATCTTCTGGGAAGTAAATTTCCTCAAGTCTTTTTGCGATACCTATAATGGGAACTTGTCCATAAAGACCTATTGCTTTCAGTGCATCACATGCGGCACTTAATTGGCCTTTGCCTCCATCGACAATAATTAAGTCGGGCATTTCGGCCTCTTCTTCGATTAATCGTGTGTAACGTCGTGTGATTACTTCGTACATGGTTGCGAAATCGTCTGGTCCCACGACTGTTCGTGGAGTAAATAAACGATATTCTTTTTTGGCAGCTTGTGCTTGGATAAAGCAAACCATGGCTGAGACTGGGTTAGTCCCTTGGAGGTTGGAGTTATCAAAGCATTCGATGCGTTTGGGTAAGTGTTTTAAATGAAGATCATTCTTCAAAGTCAATAAAACACGCATTTTTCGATCCCCACCTGATTCTTCTGCAGCTTTACGATCTGCTTTTTCCTTGCGGAAATAGAGTACATTTTTAAGTGACATGTCCAATAGCTTTTTCTTGTCACCCATTAACGGGATGGTATTTTTGATGCCACGAAATTCAATTGACATGGGGATGTTTGTCAAAATTTCCTTGGCCTCGCTATGAAATTGATCACGCTTTTCCCAAATCAGCATAGTCAGTAGGTCCGACTCGTCTTCATTTAATTTCTTTTTTACTTCGTAGGTTTGGGACTGCAAAATAGTCCCGTTGATGACCTTCATGAAGTTGACGTACGCCATCTGCTCGTCGGAGACCATCGAAAACACATCGATATCATGGATGGATGGATTGACGACTGTCGATTTCGATTGAAAGTTTTCGAGGAGTTCCCATTTTTCTTTCCATTCTTGCGCTTCTTCGAAAGCTAAACGGCCGCTTGATTCTTGCATTCGTTCTTGGAAAAAAGTTTTTGGTTTTTGGTAATTTCCTTTTAGTATGTGTGTTACCTGATCAATGTATACCAAATAATCATTTTCCTTTTGCAATCCCTCACATGGCCCTTTGCAATTACCGATGTGGTATTCTAGGCAGACTTTGAATTTCCCTTGTTCAATATTTCCGGGCTTTAAAGTGAGGGAGCAACTGCGCAATGGGTATAGTTGGTGAATCATCTCTAGCATCCCATTCATTGCTTTCGGATTCGCATATGGGCCAAAAAATGTACCTGCGGCATGGTCGATTCGCCGCGAAGTGATAAGGCGAGGAAAATGTTCTTTGGTTAAACAAATAAATGGATAGGTTTTATCATCCCGTAGTAGAATGTTGTATTTGGGCTGGAATTGTTTGATAAGCGTATTCTCCAATAAAAGTGCGTCAAATTCGGAGTGCACGATGGTGAATTCGAGCCGACAAATCTGCTGGACTAATTTTCGAGTTTTGGTATTGTGATTTTGGAGGTTGGTGAAATAGCTGCTTATCCTATTTTTTAGGTTTTTGGCTTTTCCTATATAGATGATTGTATCGAACGCATCGAAATAGCGGTAGACACCGGGTTCTTCCGGCAGGCTAGGCAAGATGTTTTTAGGTTCGAAATCTGTCATTAGCCAAAATTAGACATTAATCATGAAATTGTGTTTTAGGATTTTGAGGTCTTCCGAAAAATATTTATTAAAGTTTTACATATTATTAATATAGGACAAAACTAATATTTGTTTAAGGGTTGTTTTTGTCCAAATTTTGCTTTTGTTCTCATTTTTTTGGCACTTGACTAATAAATAATTGGTGTATTTATACTCAAATAGTTGATAAATACCATTTTTAAGACTAAAAATGAAATAATATCAGTAAAATGTTTGCATGGTAAATGGTCATTTTACATCTTTGGTCGCTAAGGGTTAAAAAACGCATATTTATTGGGAGACAGGTGCTTCAGTGGCAGTTGAATCACCCACCACGCGACCATTGCAACTAAAATCAAATACAAAATTTTCAGGTTTGATAAATGGCATCTTCCGATACCCCTCAATAGCTAAAGTCTGGTCGGCATATACCTTTTCCATAAATTTCGCATAGGCGGGCATCGCCATTTTGGCACCTTGACCAAGAGCCAAACTACGAAAGTGGATACTGCGATCGTCGCCGCCCACCCATACGCCGGCAACCAACTTCTGAGTAACTCCCATAAACCAGCCATCCGAATAATTTGAGGTTGTTCCAGTTTTGGCACCTATTTCATTCCCTGCTACAATCGATGTTCGTTTCAATCCTTCGGCGGTACCTCCTGGCTCATGGACTGCTCCTTGTAACATGTAGGTCATCAGATAAGCGGTTTCAGGTTTGATAACTGCTTTTACTGGGGGTGAATACTCACGCAATACATTACCTACTTTATCGGTAATTTTTAAGACTAAAATGGGTTCAATTTTTTCTCCACCATTCGCAAGCGTAGCATAACCAGAAACTTGCTCAAGCAACGACACTTCTGATGCTCCTAAACAGAGGGATGGAACTTCGTTTAATGGGCTGTTGATTCCACATTTATGGGCAAATTCCGCAATCTTGTCTGGGCCTAATTGCTTCATCAATTTGGCAGAAATGGAATTGATAGATAATCCCATCGCCCGCCGCATTTTCAAATTTTGATAGCTGTATTTGCCATCTGAATTTTGGGGTGTCCAAGTTCCTCCACTAAGACCGTCTTCCTCGCCAAAAGTCACGGGTTCATCCATCAATTCATCACACGGGGTAACGATTTCATTCTCTATGGCCGCTCCATAAACAAAGGGTTTAAACGTGGAACCAGGCTGGCGCTTACTTTGTGAGATGTGATCGAATTTGAAATATTTGTAGTTAATACCACCGATCCAAGCTTTCACATGCCCATTCATGGGATCCATCGCCATCATGCCGCAGTTCAGAATTCGTTTGTAATAGTTCAATGAATCCATCGGGCTCAAGGTCGTATCTTTATCTCCATCGTATGTGAAAACCGACATTTTAATTGGTCTTCGTAATTCTTCCCAAACTTTAAATTCATCATTATTGTACGCAGTCATCAAGTCACGGTAACGTTGTGTCCGCTTCATTGCATCACGTAAAAAGCCCTTGATTTCCTTCATCTCTTCATTAACCCATGGATTGCGTCCACGCCAATGATCATAAAACAACTTTTGTTCCGCACGCATGTGCTCTCGAACGGATTCCTCCGCGTATTTCTGCATGCGAGAATCAATGCTAGTATAAATGCGTAATCCACTAGTGTACAGGTTTAATTGCTGGTCCTCCGGACGTTCTTGATTTAATTCCTTAATAGCCTTTAAAACTTGCTGGCGTATGACCTCCCTGAAATAGGGCGCCGCTCCCGTATTCTGGTTTTCCACACGGTAATTTAAATTAAGTGGCGCGTCTTGCAACTTGGGTAAATCTTCTTCCGTGATGAATTCATATTTAGCTAGTTGGCCCAACACCACATTACGTCGTTCCAATGTTCTTTCTGGGCGAACGCGTGGATCATATAAAGAGGGATTTTGAAGTAGACCGATTAGCGTGGCGGCTTCCGGAAGCGTTACTTCTTGAAGGTCTTTTTGGAAATAGGTCCGACAGGCAACCTGTATTCCGTAAGCATTGTTACCAAAACTCACTTCATTCAGGTACATGGCCATGATCTCTTGCTTGGTGTATCTGCGCTCTAATCGGATCGCCAAAATCCATTCCTTAACTTTGGCAATGACCGTTCGCAAGCCATCTATTTTCATGAGTAAACCTAAGTAAACGGGGTCGTCTTCCCCAAACTCCATGGAGCGGGTATGGAACAAATTTTTGGCTAGTTGCTGTGAAATAGTACTTCCTCCACCGGCAGTACCTAATGAAAAGACCACACGAAACATCGAGCGAATATCAATTCCCGAATGTGATGTAAAGCGGGCATCTTCCGTCGAAACGAGTGTATTGACAATATTTTCAGGAAGTTGTTCAAATTCAAGCGGGTTCCGATTTTCACGAAAGTATTTGCCGATCTCTTGGCCATCTTCGGAAATCATCAATGAGGCCAGTTGGCTTTTTGGATTCTCTAATTCATATAAGCTGGGCATTCCGCCGAAAAGCCACAAAAAGTTGTAATTGACAGCTACAATAAATAGGATGGACGCTACGGTTGTGCCGAGGAAAAATCGGTACATGGTTCGTATAAATTTGGCATATTTCCCTACTTCTAATGCAAACATATTATCGGTTGTTTTGGGTAAATTTTTCCAATAAGGCTTTTACTTCTGGTATGAGTGGGCTTTTGGGGTAGGCCTGCTCAAACTGTTTGAGTTCTTTTTTATATCGGTCAAAGTCTTTTAAGCCACCATAACTTTGAGCTTTTAAAAATACGATTTTATCTTCCCATTTACTACCCGGATACGTTTGAAGTAATAAATCTGCTTGCGCGATACACGCAGAAAAGTCGGCCGACTTAAATTGTGCGTATGCTTTTTCGTAATTTTTCTGAGCTTCTAATTCTTTACCTTCTGTCAATCCACCAAACTCCAAGGTTAAAATTGCTTGTTTGAAAAACGAATTTGGGTATTTGTCAAATAGTAATTGTCGGTACATTTTTGATTTTTCGCTACTTAAGTAAAGCAGGTAAAGTGCTTCAGCTTCACTGGAAGTTAAGGGATAGTCGCGTAGTAATTGAGTTAAAGATTGTTCCGCTAAATCATTTTTTGTCAATTCAATTTTGGCGTATTTGCCGAGGTCGAATAGTGCTTTTTCGCGCTTTAAATTAATTTCGGCTTGTTGCTTTTCCGTACGAGGAATGGTGTTGAGCCAAATTTGAAGTGAATCTTGGGTTGGTGCCAACGAGCTTGCTGTGTTCGTTTGGGTAATTGCATTTTGCATCACTTGCACATCTGCCTGGGCTGCGGCTTGTTTGTTCTTCCTATTCCAAAAATCCTCCAAGGTTCGTATTCCCCACTTTCTCCCAAATTCTTGTTGGCCCTGCACCCGCGCCTGATCATTATAAAAATAAAAGCTTTGTTGCTCAGGTGTCGCTGGTCGTCTTATAAACGTAACCAAATTGGCATTTGGGATTACCGTCTTTTTCAGTTGGACCGAATCCATTTTCGCTTTTTTCGACTTTTGGACTTTTTCATACATAGCCTTTAACTCACTTTCGGATCGTTGGCCTAATTTCAATAATGAATCCTGCATTTTGATTGAACCGTCTAAACGCGCAAATTCGCCCCACTGTGTCCGCAATTTTTGGGCTAGTTGAAATTGGCTATGTTGAGCAGGTAAAAACGTGGCTGCCGAGTCAAAATAGTTGGCCGCATTTCGGTAGTCTTTCAATTGGTTTGAAAACAATTGGCCTAATTGAAAATACAGTTCACCTTTATTTGGGTTATTGGCACCTCCATTTTCCCAATTTTTTCTAGCTAGTTCATAGTCTTTATTTTGAAAATGAATTTGGCCAATCGCTAAAAATATATTAGACTGAAGATCTTGGTTCTTCGGGTCTTTTACTAATTTTTCTAATGCCGGGATATTCTCTCTTAAGGCTAAGATTGCTATTTGGGCATGCAGGGTTAGGTCATAACTTGATTTTTGTTTGAGGCATTGTTCATATGCTTTTTGTGCCTCGGCTGATTGTCCAAGAATTTGGTGCATTTGTCCGAGTATGTAGAACAGTCGGCCACGCTCAGCCCGTTTTTTTGCGCGTGGAGCTGCTTTTTCTAGAAGGGGAATGGACTTAGAAAGTAAATTTTGTTTTTGGTACGTAAAAGCTTGAAGGAGTAAAAGTTCTTGTTCGTGACTAGTATTTACCGGGTTTTCGGCAATAAAATTAAATACTTTTTGGGCTGATTCGTAGTTGGATTGATGCAGGTAGATGGTTGCTAATTCGATGAGTGCCGACTGCTGTGTTTTGGGGTCATGTTCGATCGAATTGATATATTTAAAAGTCTCTAAGGCGTTTTTTAGGTCATGCTGAAGGAGTCGGCCTTGGCCAATAATCAAATAGGCGTCGTCTACGAAGCGGGAATTTTGATGTCGATCGATGACCAACGTTGCTTTACGAATGAGGTTTGCAATTTCATTCGCATTGCTTTGAGAAAAGCTTGTGTCAATGGGCGCAAGGATAGGCAATGCATTCGAGAAATTTTCTTTTTTCTCTTCGCGCGCTTTGTTCGTTAGCGAGATTAAAAGTCGGTCTGCCTGAAAGATGGCATTGTATTTGGCATTTACATTATGAAAAGCAACGGCAGCAGGTCGGGTACTTTGCTGGGAACAGGCCCAGCTGAGTAACACGAGGATTAAAGCTGCCAACAGTTTATTCATAGGGATGGAATGCGTATAATTTTCAAATTTACAATATATATAAATGAAAAAGGGATAATTTTAGTGTGTGGATAGCCGATTATTTTAATTTTTTCATGAACTCATATCAACGATTTATTGGGGCAGCATTTCAAATGTTGATCACAATTTTAGGAGGCGTCTATCTCGGTCGCTTTTTGGATGAATATTTTCATTCGACTACCCCTTGGTTCACACTTGGATTTTCATTGGGTTCCATTGCATTTGCACTGTTTGCACTCATCAAAAGTCTCCCCAAATAATTCGGAATTATGCGTAAATTGCCGCGTTATTCTTAAATTTTTTTAATTGTGTTTGAAGGTCGCCGACTAATCTTATTTCTTGTTTTTTTGACAGTGGCGGTAGTCTATTTAGGCAAGTTGTTTTACCTACAATTAATCGATGACACCTATGAGAAGGCGGCAGATAACAATGCCATTCGGAAGATTATTCAGGTTCCATTTCGCGGAGAAGTATATGACCGACACGGGAAATTAATTGTCTATAATACGCCAGTTTACGATGTGTATATTACGCCGCGCAAAGCTTATGTGGCGGATACAAATCGGTTTTGTGCTTTGTTTGGCATTACTCGTGGGTATTTTGATACGGTTACGCGGCAAGCAAGGTCATATTCCCGGGTCAAACCATCTGTATTTTTAAAGCATTTATCCAAAGAGGATTTTGCGCGAATTCAGGATGCCATGGTCGATTACCCTGGTTTTTCGATAACGACTACTGCCTTTAGGACCTATCAATCGATCGCGTTTTCCAATGCGCTCGGCTATGTAGCGGAGATTAATCCAAATTCACTGAAGGAACAGCCGGATGATTATTACCGACAAGGAGATTATGTGGGCGTTTCTGGGATTGAATCTTATTATGAGGCTGTTTTGCGTGGTCAGCGCGGAGTGAAATACCGGATGGTGAATAGTAATGGGGTAGAGAAAGGTGATTACAAAAATGGGAAATTGGATGTATATCCTGTCGCTGGACAGAATTTGTACACGAGTATCGATATTCGTTTGCAAGAATATGCGGATAGTTTGATGATGAATAAGGTGGGAAGTGTGGTTGCGATTGAACCATCAACTGGTGAAATTTTGACGATGGTGTCTGCGCCGTCGTACAATCCTAGTTTATTGGCAGGTAGAAATTTTTCAAAATATTATCAAAAACTAGCATTAGATCCGTTGAAGCCTTTGATCAATCGGCCGCCCTCTGCGTATTATCGGCCGGGTTCTACGTTTAAGTTGGTGCAAGCGTTAGTGGGCCAACAGCTCGGAATAATTTCAGCGGGTTCTGTCTTTGGTCATGCCGGTGCTCCGGTGAAATGTCACGTTCACACTACGGCGCATAATGATTTACATAATGCAATTCAATGGTCATGTAACCCCTATTTTTACCATGCCTTTCGGAAGATTTTGTATGATGGGACAACGGGTGACACCTATGAACGATCAGCTCAGGGTTTGAAGCGCTGGTCTGAGTTAGTGGCAAATTTCGGTTTCGGACGTAAATTAGGAGTGGATGTCAGTAATGAAAAACGGGGCAATTTGCCTACGGCTGAGTACTACAATAAGGTGTATAAAGGCGAGAATACATGGAAGTTTTCCAATATTTATTCGTTAAGTATCGGAGAAGGAGAGCTGGTTGTTAGTCCGTTGAAAATGGCCAATTTTGCGGCTATTATTGCCAATCGAGGTTGGTACATCCCACCACATTTAGTGAAGGGCGTTGGGCCTCGCCGGACATTGGATCCATTTTATAAAAATCCGGTGTCAGTTGGCGTAGACGCCAAGTACTTTCCTGTCGTCGTTCAAGGTATGCAAGATGCGGTTTTACATGGTACCGTAGGGGCGGATGGTCGCATTCCGGATATCACGATGTGTGGGAAAACGGGTACATCGCAGAATCAAAAAGGAAAAGATCACTCGGTGTTTATTGCCTTTGCTCCAAAGGATAATCCGAAGATTGCAATTGCGGTGTTTGTGGAGAATGCTGGTTTTGGTGGTTTTGCTGCCGCGCCTATAGCTTCGTTGATTATTGAGAAATATTTGAAAGGACGTGTAGATCGCAAGGCGGTTGAGACGAAGTTTATGAATATGAGTTATTTGGCTAATGTGGTGTATAACCGACCGGCCAATCGCGTTAAAATGGATACTTTAAAAAAATGAGCGGATCGTCAGGACAATTAAAGAGTCGGATTGATTGGATAAGCGTAGGGCTTTATGCACTCTTCGTGCTGCTTGGCTGGATGAGTATTTATTCAGCGATATACAATCCAGAATCGCATTTGGGATTGACGGATGCCGCTTTTTATACGTCCAATGCGGGAAAACAATTGATCTGGATAGGGACGAGTTTCGTCTTGATCATGTTTATTTATGCGCTAGATTTTCGATTTTTTGAATCGTTTGCTGTCTTCATTTATGGCTTGTTTATTCTGCTGCTCATTGCAGTGCCCTTTTTAGGGGTAACAATAAATGGGTCACATTCCTGGTTTAAGTTTGGTTCGGCTACGATTCAGCCGGCTGAATTTGCCAAAACAGCAACTGCATTATTATTAGCTAAATATCTAAATGATCCGCAGGTCAATTTGGGAAGATTTAAAGATCAATGGCGTGCCGCCCTTATTATTGCCTTGCCGATTTTATTAATTGTTGGTTCCAACGAAACGGGATCTGCTCTTGTTTTTGTATCCTTTATCATCTTGCTCTACAGGGAAGGCTTGCCTAGTGCCTATCCAAGTATTTTACTCGGGGGTATTTTTCTTTTTGTGAGTGCGTTAATGCTCGAGCCGCTCACCATCTTTTTGATTTTGTTATTTTTTGTCATCATTTTGGTGGTACTCATGCCCATATACTTGCAGCGGATGTGGCAAACCTATGTGAAACTAGCGCTAGGTATTTCGGTTATCATGACCTTGGTGATGGTTGTCGAGTGGGTGGTCAACCATGTGTTAAAGGAGCATCAGCGAAATCGAATTAAGGTTTTATTAGATCCTGGATTTGATCCGCGCGGCTTAGGGTACCAGGTAACTCAGTCTAAAATTGCGATTGGATCCGGTGGTTTTTGGGGTAAGGGATACCTTGGTGGTACGCAGACAAAATTTGACTTTGTACCGGAGCAAAGCACCGACTTTATTTTCTGTACGATTGGCGAAGAGTTTGGCTTTTTTGGCGTCTCTGTAGTGGTGATTTTGTTTATGGTGTTTTTGTGGCGCTTGATGTATTTAGCCGATTTACAACGTTCTCGCTTTGCACGCGCCTATGGATTTGGTGTAGTTGGCATTCTCTTTTTTCACTTTTTGGTTAATATTGGCATGACGATTGGCCTCATGCCCATTATGGGAATTCCGCTACCTTTCTTGAGTTACGGGGGCTCATCGTTATGGTCATTCACCGTATTATTATTTATATTTTTGAAGCTCGATTCGCATCGATCAGACATGTTATCGCGTTAATATGGAAACAGAAAAACTTAGTTCCAAGTCTAAAATGCTGATTGCCGTGGCCGCGCTCGGTTATTTTGTTGATGTATACGATCTCATCTTATTCTCCGTAGTTCGTAATCCCAGCTTAAAAAGTTTGGGTTTATCGGGTTCTGAATTATTGAGTGAAGGGTTAAACCTCATGAATGTCCAAATGGGCGGTATGCTACTCGGCGGAATTTTGTGGGGGGTATACGGCGACAAAAAAGGCCGTAAATCAGTTCTTTTTGGCTCTATTTTGCTTTATTCCATCGCAAATGCATTGAATGGTTTTGTGACTGATTTAAATACGTATTGGGTGTTGCGATTTATTGCAGGTATCGGTTTGGCGGGGGAATTGGGAGCTGGAATTACGTTGGTAAATGAAACATTACCAGCCTCTAAACGAGGAATTGGTACCTTGATCATTGCTGGGGTGGGGGCAGCTGGTGCCGTTTTTGCACCTATTGTCGCGGGGTTAAATCCCGATCCAGAATGGTGGCGAACTTGTTATTTTATTGGTGGAGGTATGGGATTGGCGTTACTTTTATTGCGCCTAGGAACTTTTGAATCATCGATGTATCAAGGCATGCATGTGGATGTACCTAAGGGGAATTTTTTTCAATTATTTACCTCGTGGCCTACCTTTAAAAAGTACCTTTATTGTATTTTAATGGGCTTACCTATTTGGTATATTATCGGAATTTTAGTTTTTTCTGCCCCCGAAATCACGCAGTTAATCGGTATTCAAGGAAGTGTTTCAGGTGGAGATGCGATTATGTATTGTTACATCGGGCTATCTGTTGGCGATTTCGTCAGCGGCGCATTAAGTCAATGGTTCAAGAGTCGGAACAAGGTCGTCCTCATGTACCTTCTGTTAGCGTGGGCATTGACTTTGTATTTCCTGTATGTGGCGACCGACGTTTCACAGGTCTTCGCTAATACACTAATTACTGCTTTGGGCTTTTTTGGAGGGTACTGGGCCGTATTTTTGACGGCTTCATCCGAGCAATTTGGGACAAACATTCGCATGACGGTGACGACAACGGTACCTAATTTTGTACGTGGAGCCTTGATCCCAATCAGCTTGTTATTTAAATTCCTCATTCCGTCGCTCGGTCTAATTGATGCGGCAGCCTGGGTAGGCGTGCTTTGTTTTAGTTTGGCCTTATTTGCTATAAGCCAACTGAAGGATACCTTCGGTAAATCGTTAGACTTCGTCGAATAATGGCTTTAATTTCTAAGAAGAAAATACTTTATCGGATTAACAATCAGCTTCGGCGGTATTTGCACAAATACAATCGGGAGCACGAGATGAATATTTCGTATCAGGATTTATTGCGTTATGATAATGCGATTGTACTCTACGATAAAAATGGGGCAGATACGCTCTGGGAGACGGTTTTTTACTCGCCAGCGGATCAGCCGGAAGTCTATGAGGCACTCAAGCAAATCTATGCGGATTTAAAAACAGACGGGAATGAGGAGGTGATTAAGCACTTAGTCATTGATCGAGTGGATTACTGTACCTATGGAAATACCCATCCGTTTCGGATTCGTATTGTGAATCGCGTGAACGATAATTTTGATTATTTCTACATCAAAATTGCGGATGCCTCGCGGGTTTATGGATTAGAACTTGAGCATATTTTGTCGCCTAATCGCATCAACTACGTAACGTATGACAACACGTTGGTGGAGGAGCATATTGCGGGAATTCCAGGTGATACTTTTTTAAAGCAAGACTTGGAGGCTGAATTGGAATCCCCCATTCGTTTAGCCAAAGAGTTTGTCAAGTTTAATGAGCGTTGTCTCGTTCAATTATTGGGGGACATGCATAGTGCCAATTTTGTGGTGATTACAAATCCTGATTTTGAGGAGATCTATTATCGGATTCGCCCCATTGACTTTGACCAACAGTGTTTTGAAGGAAAACGCTCGGTTTACATGCCACAGTACTTCAAGCAGAATAATAATTTGATTGAATTAGGGATGAAATACATGACGCCGGAGTCTGTTTGGCAGTACCAAATCGAAGAACGCTCCATGATTGCTAGTAGGCTTAAATCCGAAAGCCAGCGTGTTTCCGATTTAATGACGGTGATGGCGAAGGATGAAATTGCACCGCAGGAAAATGTCGATCAACTGAAAAGTGAATTAGCCAAACATTACGATGACCCACGTTTCTTGCAATGCAAGACGATGGGGGAGATTGTTTGGAATAGTTTAGAATTAGTGATGCGTCACTAGTTATTGCTTCAATGTTCCGTAGGCCATGAAGGCAAATCCGGTGATATAGGCGAGCCCACCGATTGGAGCTATCATTCCCCAAAATGTATTTTGCGTTAGGCAAATTAAATACAGCGAGCCCGGGAAAATTAGGCTTCCGCTGAAGATTAAATAACCGGCAGATTTCAATAGTCTGTTTGATACTTGAATTTGCCATATACCAAGTAGCAGCAATGTTAGACCACCATACATTTGGTATTGAGCAGCTGTTTCGAATGTGTCAAGTCGATTGATAGTGCGTAAATAGTCTTTCCACGCATGCGCGCCGAATGCACCTATGGCAACCGACAATCCGGAAATAATTGAGCCAGTAAATAAGGAGAATTTCTTCATGGTATAACTGAAATATAAAAGGCCTTGATAACAAGGCCTTTCAATTAAGATGCTAATGAAACTTTTAGATCATTCAGCTTTCGCTTGATTGAATCATCTATTTGTTGGTCCCCAACCTTCAAGATGAATCCACCAATAAGGCTTTCGTCAATCTTTTCGATCAATTGTACTTCTTTACCTGTGTAATCTTTAACGATTTTGGAAACCGTTATTTTCTGGTCGGCCGTTAATGAAGAAGCCGTCGTAACAGTTGCTTTTTGGATTCCTTTGTAATCGGTATACATGGAAATGAATTCTTTAGCCACAGCTGGAAGAATCTTTTCGCGGTTTTTATTCGTGATTATGACGAATATACCGTAGGTAACGGGGTTAAATTTATCCTTAAATAACTTTGCAAGGATTGCTAGTTTGGTATAATGCTTAATGATTGGGCTCTTGAGTGCTAGGACTAATTCATAACTTCCTTCGCATGTCTCTGCGAAATCAATCATGTCCTTTGCAACTGCTTCTACGGCATTTTTTTCAATGGCGAAGTCAAGCAAGGATTTAGCGTACCGGTGAGCTACAATTAATTCTGACATGGTCTATTCGATTATGATAATTTAACGTCAGACATCCACTCAGTCACTAATTTTTCCTGAGCTGCTTTGTCTTTTAATTGGCTTTTCAATACTTTTTCAGCCAAGTCTAACGATAGCGAAGCCGCTTCCCTACGGATAGAAGCTACTGCACTCGCTTTTTCTTGTTCGAAAGCTACGCGCGCCTTTTCAATTTCTTGGTTTGCAGCCGTCTGTGCATCTAATTTTGCTTGTGCAATCATTGCATCCGACGCCTCTTTTGCTTGTTTGATTAATCCATCACGTTCAGCACGAGCTGATGCGATTAGTTGCTCATTACCTGCTTTCAACTCAGCCATTTCAGCACGCGTTGTTTCAGATAATTTGATTGCTTCGTCAATGGATTGCTCCCGCTCTGCTAGCGATTGAATAATGGGTTTCCAAGCAAATTTAGCTAGTAAGAAAAACAAAATTCCAAAGACAAGTAATTGCCAAAAGATTAATCCTAGATCTGGGGTAATTAACTCCATGGTATATAAATATTTACAGTATTTAGTTTCTAGAAAACGCAATTTGGTGCCTAGTGCCTTCCAAATTGCGTTTTAAATTTTTTGAATAATGATTCTAAGGCTAATCCCTAGGTTTATTCGGTTGGTTTCTTATTTCAAAGTAACCAATAGACAAATTACAGCAGCGAATAACGCAACCGCCTCAACGAAGGCAGCAACGATCAACATCGCACCCTGAATTTTTCCAGAAGCTTCTGGTTGACGCGCAATAGCTTCCATGGCAGAACCACCGATGCGACCGATACCAACACCAGCTCCTAAAGCAGCTATACCAGCACCAACACCTGCTAGGCCAAGACCTACAGAAACTTCTAATAAAATCGATAAAATAGACATACGATTTGGGTTTATATAAATTAAAAAAAAT
The DNA here is from genome assembly GCA_945883625.1 of Spirosoma fluviale. Classification (GTDB taxonomy): domain Bacteria; phylum Bacteroidota; class Bacteroidia; order Cytophagales; family Spirosomataceae; genus Aquirufa; species Aquirufa fluvialis_E. The sequence goes on along the minus strand of CAMCXW010000001.1, from coordinate 105,727 downwards.
ACAAATTAATGGTGATGCTCTTCAACCGCCGATCCGATGTAATTCGAAACTAACATCGTAAAGATGAAGGCTTGGATGAAGGCAACAATTAGCTCGATTACATTCATGAAAAGCGAGAAAGGAACTACTGCAAGTCCTAATGCCGCATTTTCAAATATGAAAATCAAGGATACTAAACTTAATAAAATGATGTGGCCGGCCGTAATATTCGCGAACAAACGAACCATTAACGAGAATGGCTTCATAAATACGCCCACAATTTCTACCGGGGTTAAAATAATTAACATCCACTTAGGAACGCCTGGCATCGCAAAGATGTGTGTCCAATACGTAGAACGTCCATTTACATTAGTAACAATGAATGCGATGATCGCTAAAACTAAAGTCACGGCGATATTGCCCGTCACGTTTGCTCCTCCGGGAATTAAGCCCAACATATTGTTAAACCAAATAAAGAAGAAGATAGTCAATAAATAAGGCATAAATCGGCGGTAATGTTTTTCGCCAATGTTGTTTTTTGCAATCTCATCACGAACGAAAATGATGATAGGTTCGAACATGGATTGAAGTCCTTTAGGAGCTCTATGCGGATTTTCTTGGTATTTTTTTCCGATACCAATGAAGATTGTCAACAATAAAACGGCTGATATTAATAAGGAAGCCACGTTTTTCGTAATTGAAATATCGTATACTTTCTCGCCATTTTCAGCATGAATTTTTCCATGCTCTAAAACGAAACCATTGTATGGAATCTCTTCGTGATGTTCGTTTTTGAAATTGGATGAAGAAAATACCTGTAAACCTGCAGACGCTGTGTAAACAATACAAGGCAATGGTAAAGTAGCATGAAAATGGCCCACTGTAAAGAAATGCCATTCATGTTCGTCCGCAATGTGATGTAGGATTAATTTACCTGGATCGAATTTGGTTGATTCTGTTTTAGTAACCGCTAGTGCCGTTGCTTCCTCAGACACATTCGCTGATTCATTTGCTACTAACGAAAAGCTTGAAAAGCTGAATAATAATCCAAGGATTATATTTGAAAAGTACATTTTCTTTAAAAAAGTCTTAATCGGCATCGTAATTCTAGCTTTTACTATTTTGTGATAATTTATGTTGTTAATACGGCGATTAACGGTGTTTTGGGCACGAAATAAAAGTTGAAAAACTATTTATTTCCTAAAAACGTCGCAAGTTACGAAGCAAGGCTATTATTTCAAAATTTGCACTACATAAATAGAGTACAAAAAAGTTGATTGTGAATAAGAATATTTCAGGTGTACCGGTGTAGGCAAAAAAACCAACGAAAGAAAGGCTTGAAATAAAGCGTATAGTCAGATTAATGAGTTGAAAGTGGACAAATTTTTCTTTCCCACTTTTTGGACTGATTTGTGAAATGCCAATAGTTAAATAGGATTGAAAAATTAGAAACGCTAGAATATACGTTATCTGGGGGTGGATTAAATTTCCCCATGGACTGATGTGTACTAGGTACAAAATACCTATTAGTATGATGTAAAACAGAATTAGGCTTTTCATGCGGGTAAATATCACTAAAATTTTGGAAAATCCTGATTTCATGATTTACTTTGTCCCCTCATTCAGTGGCTGTAGAGCATTGAATTATAAAGAAGAAGGGAGAGACTAGGCTCATTGATCTTCTGGCAACCCGTCAAAATTTGACCCCGGTGCTAATTCCTACCCCAGGCGAATGCCTGTTTAGGGAAATATAACGCTTTGACGATGCAAGCAGAATTTAGACACTATCATTATCCCCATACTTTTGCTTTAGAAAGCGGAGCTTCGCTTCCTCAAATTGATTTGGCATACCAAACGTGGGGGCAGATGAATGCATCTTGCGATAATGTGATATGGATTTGCCATGCATTCACGGGCAGTCAGGACGTTGCCGAATGGTGGCAGGGGCTAGTTGGGCCTGGTAAATTGTTTAATCCCGAGAATAATTTCATCGTTTGTGTCAATATTTTAGGCTCACATTATGGTTCTACGGGTCCTTTGTCTACGGATCCATCAACGGGTAAACCCTATTTTCATTCATTTCCAGATATAAGTATTCGGGATGTTGTTCATTCATTTGAGCTGTTACGAAATGAATTGGGGATTCATCGGATTAAAACGTGTATTGGTGGTTCGATGGGGGGCCAACAAGCCGTTGAGTGGGGAATTGTGAATCCTGATTTGATTCAAAATTTAATTTTAGTGGCGACAAATGCGGTTCATTCTCCGTGGGGAGTGGCATTTAATGAGTCCCAACGGATGGCTATTGAAGTCGACAAGACTTGGGGAGAATCGCATCCAAAAGCAGGAATTGAGGGAATGAAAGCTGCTCGTGCAACTGCTCTGATTTCGTATCGTAACTACGAAACCTATCAAATTACCCAATCTCGCCAAGACCATTCGTTGGAAAAAACATTGCGCGCCGTTTCCTATCAACGCTACCAAGGAGAAAAGTTAGCCCAGCGATTCAATGCGTATTCCTATTATATTTTGTCCAAAATGATGGATTCTCAAGATGTAGGTCGGAACCGTGGTGGAATTATTCCCGCTTTGAAAGAAATTAAATCCAATACCTTGGTGATTGGGATCAAATCCGATGCTCTCTTCCCGATTGTTGAACAAGAATTTTTAGCCAAACATATTCCAGGTGCTTCTTTTCAAATGATTGACTCACTTTACGGGCACGATGGATTTTTAATCGAAAGTGGCTTGATGACAAAGGCTATTCGCTTGTGGCAGAAGTTGCAATTACTTGAGGTTAATCCGATGGCGGAGTTCTTTCGCGAGTTAGAAAGCAGGTAAGAAACGCGCTATTTCTCTTTGGCAAAGCTCTAAGCTTTGTCAAAGTTGGCCCAGGCACATAATTTGTGACTATCAAAGCAGACGCGAGGTATCGCGTCGCTACTTGTTTATATTTGGGGTATGGAATTCAAAAACAAAATCGTCTGGATTACCGGAGCCTCATCTGGAATTGGGGAAGCCTTAGCCTATGAATTTGCTTCAAAGGGCGCTAATTTGGTATTATCCGCCCGTAGAGAGGTGGAATTGCAACGGGTAGCCCAGTCTTGTGAGGGACACGGGGGAAGCGTATTGGTTTTGCCATTTGATATGGTGGATTTGGCGGGACATGGCCAACAGGTTACCAAGGTGATGCAAACGTATGGTCGGATTGATGTGTTGGTTTTAAATGCAGGAGTGAGCCAACGGTCATTTGTATTAGATACCAAATTTGAAGTTTACCGCAGTTTGTTTGAAGTGAATTTCTTTTCGATTGTGCATTTGGTCCAACAAGTCATTCCGGTGTTTCAAAATCAAAAGGCTGGAGTTTTTGTGCCTATCGCCTCTGTCGCTGGCCGAATTTCGACCCCGCGTCGTGCGGCATATGGTGCCACAAAACATGCCTTAATTGGATTTTTCGATTCCGTGCGCGCTGAATTACACGATCATGGTGTGCAGGTTTCCACCATCATGCCAGGCTATATCCGTACGGAAATTTCATTACACGCGATGAATGAAGACGGTGAAAAATATGGGAAAATGGACCCAAATCAAGCCAAAGGACTTGATCCAAATTTCACCGCCCAAAAAATAGTTCATGCCGTTTCTCAGGGTAAAAACTACTTTTTTGTTGGTGGCGCTTTAGAGAGATTCGGCTTGATTGTACAGCGCCTCCTCCCATCCATCGTTCCTTGGATGCTTCGAAAAATTAAAAATACCTAGGCTGTTTGTTTTCGTTCGTTGAAAAACAGGATAAATAGCACGAGTACTAAAACAGCTATGCCAGCTGGTACCATCCAGACTGACTGCCAGTCATGGACGCCATTGGTGGTATACATGTCTAGAACAATACCGGAAAGTTTCGATCCGATACCCATACCTACACCATAGGTTGCCAAGGTAATTAGCCCCTGTGCGGAATTCTTAATATGGGGTCCAGCTTTTTGGTCCGTATAAATTTGTCCCGTCACGAAGAAGAAATCGTAACAAATACCATGAAGAATGATGCCAATATACAAGATCCACTCACTAGAAAGTCCATCGCCATAGCCAAAGCAAACAAAGCGTATAATCCAGGCAATTAATCCAACGATAAGCATTTTTTTGACTCCTAGGCGTGTAAATGCAAAGGGAATTAACAACATGAAAATTACCTCAGAAGCTTGACCCAAAGACATTTTGTTTTCAACATTGCTCATGTGGGAATCCGTTAATGAAGGATTTGCCATGGCGTAATAGAAGGAAAGTGGAATACAGATTAGGATCGAAGAAATAAAGAAAATGAGGAACGAACGATCCTTGAAAAGTTTGAGGGCGTCTAGGCCAACAATCTGAGCGATGGATGCATTTTTGTCGGCTTTCGGAGGGGTGTCTGGCAAGAAGAACGCGTAGATTCCTAAGGCGAAAGAACTGTACATGGCAATATGAAATATGGCTACATTATCTCCAAGGGCGTAAAATCCGATGATATTGGTTACCACAATCCAAGCAACGGTCCCGGTTACCCGGATATTGGCAAATTCCTTTTCTGGGTTTTGCATTTGCTTCATCGCAATGGAATTTGATAAGGCTAAATTTGGTGCGAAACACATGGTATAGGCTAAAATGTACCAAAAGAAGATTTCAGGATCCGTTGTTTGGCTTAATAAATACAGCAATCCTCCACCAATAATATTTAAAACCCCCATTACTTTTTGTGCGGCGAAATAACGGTCTGCAATTAGGCCCACAAAGAATGGAGCAACAAATGAGGCAATAGAGAAGGTAAGGTAAGCATTACCTACTTGATCGCCGGTAGCGTTCAAGGTGCTTAGTAGGTATTTACTCATTTGACCGTACCAGGCTCCCCATCCGAAGAACATGAGGAACATCATGGTCATGAGTTGAATTTTAGTCGATTGCTTCATAGTTTTTGGTTTCTTTCAGGTCAAAAATACAAATTTGAAAGAAATATCAAATTTTAGGAAAATAAATTTTTCGAGCTTTTGGCACTATTTCGAAAACCCATTTTCTGAAAATACGCCTATTTTTTCTATGAATGGGTCAAAATGAAATCTTGTTTTTCGGGAATTAGCAAAAAACATTAAAAAGTGCTTGAATAGTGTACTTCACAGCTCTTTTTGCGCATGAGCTACGTATTTGATTTTCAGTATTTTTTGTACGTCTTTTGATGAAAATATCAGATAGGGGTTCCCTGTTTGCACAAATAGACGAATGAATTTAGTTGGCATTTTATTGATTTCTGGTCGGCCTACCGGTTCTTTTCAAGGATCGATGACACTATTTTTGGTGTTGTTTTCCTTTATCGCTTTTGCCTTGATTGGTGTGGGTGTTTATTTGTATAACAAGCGGAAAGATTGGATTGCACATTCAAAAACTACGTACGGTAAAATCGTAGAGATTTCTCGTCGGTACGCGCGGGATGATCACTCAGGTAGATTTCCGATTTACTTCCCGATTGTATCCTATTATGTTAATGGTGCCGAGTTTCGCCGGGAGGCAGATAAGGGTTTGGCAAAGAATTGTGAGATAGGCCAGCAAATTCCGGTACGGTATTTAACGGATAATCCATATGAGGCTTCTTTGAGTGAGACTAGTTTGCCTGTGTTAAATCCAACTGTGTTTTTTGTTTTAGGTATCTTAATGCTGATGAGTTCGATTATTCTCTCACTCTTGCAGCATTAAAAATCATTCTGTAATTTCATCGTTCTAAACTTTAGGCGCGATGGAAACGATCAGCAAAGAAAAATCTGAATTTCGTAATTATGAGCAGGGTGATATCACCGTTGCCGTAAAAGAGCATTACCGTAAGATGCGATCGCGTCAAACGTATGCATATGTACTTCGAATGAAAAATAAGTACTTGACATTTGAGCGTCCGATGGACATTTGGGAAATGATGGAGCGCTTGAATGTCTTGGTTGACGTTTCTGATCCAGATTTGACCCTCCCTAATATCATTCATTTATTGCAATCAGCAGAAGGTCTTCGTGCCGAAGGGCGTCCAGATTGGATGCAGTTGGTGGGCTTAATTCATGATTTGGGTAAAGCCATGTATTTATTTGGTTCAGATGAAGACGGAACAAGTCAGGCTGAGCAGTGGGGATTAGTAGGGGATGTGTTTGTCGTAGGCTGTAAATTACCTTATTCGTGCGTGTATCCAGAGTTTAATGCGTTAAATCCAGATATGGCTGATTCGCGTTATAACACTGACTTAGGTGTATATGCTGAAGGCTGCGGATTAGATAATGTGCACTTAGCTTGGGGGCATGACGAGTACTTGTATCAAGTGTTAAAAAATCATCCTGAAAATAAAATTCCGGAAGCGGGTATGGCAATGATTCGCTATCACTCGTTCTACCCGTGGCATTCGGGTGGAAGCTACCGTCAATTCATGACAGCCAAAGACGAACAATATCTTGAATGGATTCGTGATTTCAATAAATATGATTTGTATACCAAATCTCCGGTAGTTCCAGTTTTCGAGGAATTGAAATCGTATTATAAGCCTATCGTGGAGAAATACTTAGGTAAAGGACCAATCAATTGGTAATTGGACGTTAGACTTTAGACGTCAGACGCTAGAAGTTTCCTGCGTCTAAAGTCTAACGTTTAAAGTCTAACGTCCAACGTCCAACGTCCAACGTCTAACGTCTAACGTCTAACGTCCAACGTCTAACGTCTAACGTCCAACGTCTAAAGTCTAACGTCCAACGTCTAAAGTCCAACGTCTAAAGTCTAACGTCTAAAGTCTAACGTCTAACGTCTAAAGTCTAACGTCTAACGTCCAACGTCTAAAGTCTAACGTCCAACGTCTAAAGTCTAACGTCCAACGTCTAACGTCTAACGTCCAACGTCTAAAGTCTAACGTCTAACGTCCAACGTCTAACGTCTAAAGTCTAACGTCTAGTTTTTACCACCCGTCATCTTTTTTCGGTTTGATATTCGCTGTGCTCTTTTTTGCAGGAGCGGCTGCTGCAGGTGTTTTGCCAGTAGCTTTGGTTGCTGCGCCTGCGGAACCTTTTAGTTGGGTATCTAGATCTACGCGGCTAAACACACGGGCGACAATTTTCCATTCGTCATTGACTTGTAATAAGGAAAGTAGATCGATGTATTTAAATTCGTCGAACTGCATTTCGACAGCAGCTAAACCTGAAACTCCAGCATAGGAATACGAAATCAGTTTGGTGCTCGCTTTCACTCCTCCAGCCGGGGTTTTGCTAATAAAAGTTTTAACAGGGATGTCTTGAATTTTTCCCGTAGCCGCATTAAATGTGCGTAAGATGGCTGATTCGTGAAATGCTTTGTTCAATTTGGCTGCGTCTCCTGTGGTTACGCCTTCAAAATAATTGGTGACTGTAGCTTTGATGGCATCGTCAGCAGCTTGTTGTCCCCAAGCAGCAATGCTCGCTAACAAGAACATGGTAACAGAAAGTAGTTTTTTCATAGCTTTAATTAGTTTCCTCCTAAGGTAAATTCCGCAGGTAGGGGATCACCCTTCATAAATAAGGCTGATTTTTCTGGATATAAAATGGATTGTACAATATTTACTTTGGCTAAGGCATGATTGGCCATGTTGCCCAAGATGATGATGGCCGAGTTATCTTTCGGGTTGTGGAGGTAATAGTTTTTAAATCCATGCCACCAACCGGTGTGATAGGTCAACCAATCGCCGTTTTCCAATTGGGTGAGTCTCCATCCGAAGCCATAGTTTTTAGGTAAGACCTTTGGAGTGGTATGCTGAGGGGTAAATGCTTCCTCTAGTGTTGTGTATTTGATTAATTTCTCTTCGTTCAAGGCCATGTCCCAAAGATAAAGGTCCTCCACGGTGGAATATATGCCTTTATCGCCGGTTACCCCATCTAGGTGGTTGAACTCGGAAACGGCAGGTCCTCCGCGCCGAGGCGTGTACCCAGTAGCTGCTGTTTTTAGCATTTCTGGATGCATGGGGTCGTAAACGAAGCTTTCCAACATGCCTGCCGGTTCGAAAATATTTTTCTTTAAGTATTCACGGAAGCCTAATCCACTGAGTTTCTCAACGATGTAGGCCAGCAACATGTAGTTGGTGTTATTATAACTGAATTTAGCGTTCGGCCGGTAGTCGATGTGCGGCTTGAGGCGAATCATCATCTCGACTACTTTTTGATTTGTCAAAGGTATTTTTTTATCATATACCTTGTCCATATTATAAGCGTAGTCGGAAAGTCCAGAACGGTGCGTAAGTAAACTGCGGATGGTTAAGCTAGAGTCGTATGGAAAACCTGGGATATGCTTATAGATTGCATCATCATAGTTCAGTAGCCCTTTTTCCTTTAATTGCATAATCGCTACAGCCGTAAATTGCTTGGAAACGGAAGCTAGTTGAAAGTGGGTATGTGTATTAATAGCGCTTTTGGTGAAGTAATTTGAATAGCCAAAACCCTTCTTATAGATGATTTTTCCGTACTGGGTAATCAATACAGCACCATTAAAACCTGATTTTTCGCGCAGCTTAGTGAAAAAGGTATCCAGTTTAATGGATTTTTGTTGCGCTATTTCCGGATTATATAAGTTGGCCAAACTATCATTTCTTTTTTCCGTTACCGTTTTCACGTGGAAAAAGCTTTGGGAAGGATGGGAGTTGGCCAGGATTAGAATTCCGATGAAAAGGGTGATGCCAACAAGTCCGAGGATCTTTGATCGTTTGGGTAATTGATTCATGTATTCGATTAAGCGCTTCATTGAATAGCAATTTATATCAATTAAGAAATTTAATCAATGAATTAGGGATCTTTTATTTAATTTGTTGTTTTACCGAAGATTGGCATGAAATATATATTCATAGTACTGATTAAATTGTACCAGTTGTTGGTTTCTCCCTTTTTGCCAAATTCCTGTAGGTATCAACCTACATGTTCTGAATACGCCAAACAAGCTTTTGAAAAATATGGATTCATCAAGGGTTTTCGCTTGATGGTTCGTCGGCTTGCCTCCTGTCACCCATGGGGTGGAAGTGGGTACGATCCGCTTCCTTGAATTGCTAACAGACTAGCACTGTCCAAATTTTTCAATTAATAGGATTATTCTAATGATGACTAATTAACATGGAAGTAATATATTGCTGATTACCTTTGGCAATCCTACAAGGTTTGCCAAAGGTAGGTGGGGGAGTCGAAAGTAGTATGCTTGCATAATAAATTTTTTCTCTGCAAATTTGTTTCCATCTAAACAGAACAAGTATGCCAAGAGAATACGATCGCCGCAACCTCGATTTTATCCTAAAAGAGGTATTAAATTATGGTTCTTTATGTCAATATCTTCATTTCGCGGATTATACGCCAGAGATGTTCGATATGGTTTTGGACTCTGCCGAGCAAATAGCAGAACGTTACCTGCGACCTCATTTTGTAGATGCAGATCGCAAACAGGCTGAACTCGTAAACGGGACTGTCCAAGTACATCATTCTGTTGAGGCCTATGTAAAAGAAATGGGTGAGTCGGGGATGATCGGGGCTACGTTTTCGTATGAGAAAGGGGGCCAACAACTCCCTTCGATTGTAGGTGGTGCAAATGAATTCATTCGCGGTGCGGCTAATAATTCCATTGTCATGTTTACCGGATTGAGTAACGGTGCGGCACATTTAATTGCCAGTTTTGGATCAGAAGAACTTAAGCAGGCCTATGTTCCCAACATGCTAAATGGTAAATGGACAGGCACCATGTGTTTGACAGAACCACAAGCAGGAAGTTCGTTGAACGATGTGACGACAACTGCCAAAGATTTAGGAAATGGATCCTACGCCATCAAAGGCCAAAAAATATTCATCTCTGGAGGCGATAATCACTTTTCAGAAAACATCATCCACTTAGTTTTAGCCCGTTTAGAAGGAGCACCCAAAGGAACGAAAGGTATTTCATTGTTTGTGGTTCCCAAGCGCCGACAAGAAAATGGCCAATGGATTTCCAATGAAGTTTTGTCGATGGGCCTCTATCACAAAATGGGCCAAAAAGCAACTCCAGCTTTACATTTATCCTTTGGCGATCAAGGCGATTCGATTGGCCACCTAGTAGGCGAGCCTAATAAAGGCCTCATGTATATGTTCCAAATGATGAATGAAGCACGTTTAGGCGTGGGCATGGGCGCCGCCTACATCGCTTCAGCTGCATATCATTTCTCCAAACAATATGCCTCAGAACGTAGCCAAGGAAGAAAGTTGACGAATAAAGATCCGGAGACTTCACCTACACTGATTCAAAATCATCCCGATGTGCAACGAATGTTATACTATCAAAAATCAATCGTTGAAGGCGCGATGGGTCTTCTCTTCCAATGTTTTCTTTGGGAAGATTATTCAAAATGTTTAGAAGGAGATGCACAATTAGAAGCACAAATATTGTTGGATCTGATGACTCCTGTCGCGAAAACATATCCCGCCGAGCAAGGATTCTTAGCCGTTAATCAAGGGCTTCAAGTATTAGGCGGGTATGGGTATACTGAAGATTTTCCGCTGGAACAAATGGTACGTGATGCCCGAATTATGTCCATTTATGAGGGAACGACCGGTATTCACGGTTTAACTTTGTTGGGCCGCGGAATCCCAAGCGCACAAGGAAAAGCAGTTCAAGCTTTGGTAAAATTGATCCAAGCTGATATCCAAAAAGGGATGTCACAGGAGAAAACGAAACCCTACGCAGAGATGTTGGCCAACGAATTAGCTAGTCTCAATCAAGTAACCATGCACAAATTAAGCAAAGCCGCTCAGCCGGATGTATTCCTTGCCGACTCCACGTTGTACATGGAATTGTTTGGCTTGATTGTTGTTGCTTGGCAATGGTTGAAGCAAGGAAATGTGGCAGCGGAGGCGTTAGCAAATAATAGCGGCGAGCAAGCTTTCTATCAAGATAAGATTCATACCATGAAGTTTTTCTACCATTATGAGGTTCCTAAGGCCTTAGGTTTGACAAAACGTTTGCTTGATGACGAGATTTTAACCATTTTTGAATAATTTATTACCTATAACTTCATCCTAATGTTTAAAAAATTAATTACCCTAAGTTTCCTCTTTTGTACTGCCCAAACATTTGCGCAATACAATGCGTACGAATTATTTCATCCACTTTGGAATTATGGCCCCGTTTCTTCCGCTCGCTCTGCAGCCGGAACGCCTGGGCCCGCTTATTGGCAAAATGTCGCTGATTATAAAATATCCGCTTCATTAGACGACACCAAACGTAAGATTTCAGGGGATGTGGAGATTACCTACAAAAATAATTCTCCCGATAAATTGCCTTTTCTTTGGTTACAATTAGACCAAAATTCGTTTAACACGCAATCGCGCGGAGGCAAAACAACCCCTGTGTTGGGAGGTCGTTTTGGTAACGTCGCTTTTGATGGTGGTTATGCGATTGAAAGTGTTTTGGTTGATGGGAAACCGGCCAACTTTATTGTGGAAGATACGCGGATGCAAATTCGCTTAGCAACCCCATTAGTGGAGAAAGCGGGTATCGCAAAAATCAAAATCGTTTATTCATTTACTTCCCCGAAAAACGGTTCAGACCGTATGGGAATTCAGGAAACCAAAAACGGCGATGTGTATACGGTTGCCCAATGGTTTCCACGCATGTGTGTATATGATGACATTGAAGGATGGAATGTGTTACCTTATTTAGGAGCAGGCGAGTTCTATCTAGAATATGGAAATTTTGAGTACTCCATCAATGTGCCTGCTTCACATATTGTGGTAGGTTCGGGTGAATTGTTGAATCCAGCGGAGGTGTACACAGCAGAGCAAATGAAGCGTTGGGCTGCAGCAAAAACATCTGACAAAACGGTTGTTATTCGTTCAGCTGCCGAGGTAACTGATGCGGCTTCTCGTCCGGCTAAAGATCGTTTGACATGGAAATTTGCGATTAAGAATGCGCGTGATGTGGCTTTTGCTACCTCGAAAGCCTTCATTCAAGATGCAGCTATGATCAATTTGCCTAGTGGTAAAAAAGCTACCGCTGTTTCGGTTTATCCGATTGAATCAGACGGAGATAAAGCTTGGGCACGTTCTACTGAATACGTGAAGGCTTCCATCGAGCATTACTCGAATTGGTTATACGAATATACCTATCCAGTTGCTACGAATGTGGCGGGAATCGTTTCAGGTATGGAATATCCCGGCATTATTTTCTGCGGCTACCGCGACCAAACCGCGTCTTTATGGGGTGTGACAGATCACGAATTTGGTCACAACTGGTTCCCGATGATCGTAGGAACAAACGAACGTAAGTTCGCTTGGATGGATGAAGGGTTTAATACATTTATTAATTTCTATTCAACAGATGCCTTCAACAAAGGTGAGTACAAGAATCCAAAGTTTGATATGCATCAAATCGCTCCGCGCATGTTCCGTGCAGAAGCTGATCCGATCATGTCGATACCGGATGTTATTCAAGCACGTAATTTAGGTTGGGAGGCATACAATAAACCAGGTTTTGGTTTACGGATTTTACGTGAAAATATCTTAGGTGCAGATCGTTTTGATTACGCACTCAAGCAGTATATCAAAAATTGGGCTTTCAAACATCCGACACCACGTGATTTCTTCCGTGCCATAGAAGATGGTGCCGGCGAAGATTTAGGTTGGTTCTGGCGTGCCTGGTTCTACGAATTATGGAAACTTGATCAGTCGGTGAAAGATGTCGTTTACATTGATCAAGATCCTGCCAAAGGTGCTTTAATCACGATTGAAAACTTAGACAAGATGGCCATGCCAGCAATTGTTGAAGTTGAAATGGCAGGTGGCGCAAAAGAACGTTTCACGTTCCCAGTGGAGATTTGGCAGCGTGGTGCTTCATGGACATTTAAAACCGTAACTAACCTACCGATCAAATCGGTGACGATAGATCCTGACCATGTCTTCCCTGACATCAATGGAAAGAATAATACGTGGAAGCCTGTAGTTTACCGAGCTCCGAAAGGAAACTAAAAAAAAGCCCCGATGTAAGTCGGGGCTTTTTTAATGTTTATTCAGGATACGGCCAATATCGTTTGCCTTACCTAGCTCATCTTTCAATTTATCGTAACTTCCGGACAACATCAGTCCTTTGTATTTTAATAGGGTGTTAATGTATTCGTCTAATACATCGATGACATTCTCTTGGTTTTGATGAAAAATCTGACTCCACGTTTCCGGCGAAGATTTCGCCAAACGAACCGTAGATTCAAAACCCGTTGAAGCTAATTCAAAAATACGTTCCTCATTCTTTTCTTTTTCCAAAACTGTTGTTGCTAACGCAAACGAACAAATATGCGATATGTGTGAGATATAGGCCGTATGCACGTCGTGGTCAATCGATTCCATGTAAATCAAGTTCATGCTCAACCCATCTCGATATAAACTTTCAATAGTCTCTATAGTATCGGTCGAACTTAATTCCTTATCACAGATGACACCTCGTTTGCCCATAAACAATCCTTCAACCGCGGCTTCTGGACCTGAAAATTCCGTTCCGGCCATCGGGTGCGTGGAAACAAATTGCGCGCGTTTGGGGTGATTCTTCAATGCATTATATACGGGAGTTTTGGTTGAGCCAACTTCAATCACGATTTGGCCCGGCTTTAACTGATCCAAAACATGTGGAATGATTTGTACCAAAACGTCTACCGGTGTTGCGCAAACAAAGATATCCACGCGGTCAATGGCTTCTGCCAAAGGTAAAACTTCGTCAACTAACCGCAAGGAAAGCGCCTTGATCGCATGAGCTGGATTAGCTTCAATTCCAATAAGTTCCGATGCCCAGCCAGATGATCGTAAGCCTTTCGCTATGGATCCACCTATTAACCCAATCCCGATAATACCTACTTTTTTAGATTCCATTGCTGTGATTTTTAATGCGATCTATCGCCGTTTGAAAAACCTCTTCTTTGGCACATAACGAAATCCGCACATACCCGTTGCCCTGTGTGCCAAAAATACCCCCAGGGGTGATAAAAACCGCATTTTCATCCAATATCTGGTCGGAGAGTGCATACCCAGTTTCAATGGATGCAGGCACGCGAGCCCAAACAAACATGCCGGTTTGCGCTGAATCATACACGCAATCCAATAAATCTAATAATTCAAATACCTTCCTCTGACGCGACTTATAGATTTCATTCTGACGAGCAAACCAAGATGAATCTGATGATAATGCCTTCACCGCAGCTTCTTGCAAAGGTAAAAACATACCAGAGTCCATGTTGGACTTGAATTTCAACACGGGTCCCAATAATTCCGCCCGACCGAATGCCGCACCGATGCGCCAACCGGCCATATTGTGAGATTTGGAAAGTGAATTTAATTCAATGGCTACGTCTTTCATGCCGGGTACGGCCAACATGCTCAAGGGATTATCATTCAAGATAAAACTGTATGGATTATCATTAACTAATAGTATAGAATGGCGAATCGCGAAATCGCGCAGTTTAGTAAAAAACGCTACATCTGCTTTGGCACCCGTGGGCATATGTGGATAGTTCACCCACATGATTTTTACTTTAGACAAATCTTGTTTTTCCAAGGTATCTAAATCAGGCAGCCAACCATTCGCTTCCGTTAATTCGTATGCTTGAACCGTTGCCCCAGCCAGTGAGCACGCCGCTTGGTAAGTTGGGTAGCCCGGATTCGGAATCAACGTCACATCCCCTGCCTCTAAATAGGCCATGGCAATGTGCATGATGCCTTCTTTGGAACCGATTAATGGCAATATTTCAGAAGCTGGATCTACCGTCACCCCGTAATGTTTAGCGTAAAATGCTGCAAATGCCTCACGTAACGCAGGAATTCCTTGATACCCTTGGTAGGCGTGGTTGGCAGGATTAGCTGCAGATAAAGTCAAGGCTTCGATCGTTTCCGTAGCAGGAGCGAGGTCTGGACTACCTATACCTAGGTTAATGACGGGAATACCGGCGGCGCGCAATGCTGCGATTTGCTTGAGTTTTGTGGAGAAATAGTATTCCTCTACGGACTTTAAACGCGAAGCGGGTGAAATAGAAAAGCTCATATAATAAAAATGCCGACTCACAGGCCGGCGAAAATAAGTTAACATCAAAAACCTATCAAACCGGTTACGCGCAGACGTAGTATCCTGCGTAATAATAACCTAAGTAATAAGTAGTTGATTTGAAATCCATGTCTCAAAGGTAGGAAAAAAATGATTTTATGCAAATCCCTTCGGAAAAAGACCTTTCAAGACCTGAGAAACAAGACTAGGCTCGAAGCCTTTAGACAAACCCGTCCGGTAACACTTTTGGTATTTTTCGTTCGGAGTTCCTGATTTGAGCGAAAATGCTTTTTTTTCTAATAGGACTTTTAGGGCTTCGGTGTAATCTGCTTCTGCAATTTCATCCCAATGCGCTTGTATGTCCGAATCTGAAATTCCTTTTTTGCGCAATTCAAATTGAATTTTCCCGCGGCCCCACTTTTTCTGGTTGAATTTGGAGCGGATAAATAGACCAATGAATCTTTGCTCATTCAGGTAATTGTTTTCTTGCAACCACTGGATATAATCGTCCTGCAGGTCAGCGCCGTCTAATTCCTGAATTTTTAGTTTGATTTCTGAGATGCAGCGTTCCTGATAGGCGCAATAGCGGGCCAATTTAGTCAGTAATGCGCTGTCCATGCGATTAGGATTCGTGCTCTTCGAATTGCTCGAGGTTGAAGAGGTCATTCAATACATCCACCATAGCTTCAGAATCACCGCGTTTGCAAGCGGCTTTCAAATGAATGATGGGTTGTTTGATGATTTTTTGGACCAAAGAAGCTGTGATTTTTTCTAATTTCTCCACTTCTTCTGCACTTAGACCTTTCAGGTGACGATTGATTTCTTCTTTACGGATTTGCTCAAGCGCACCTTTTAACTTATGGATGGTAGGAGAAACTTCCATCTCTTTAGACCAATCATTGAAGCTATCTATGCTTTCCTCAATGATTACGCGCACATCTGGAATGGACGCCATACGAGCAGCTAAAGCTTCGTCTGCACGTTCTTTCAACGTGTCAATGTTATATAATAAAACTCCAGAAACCTTTTCTACACCCTCTTCGATACTGCGTGGTACGGATAGATCTATAAAATATTTAAATGAAAGCAATTGCATGGCTTTCAAATTCTCTTGTGTGATGATCGGCGAATCCGTGCGAATAGACGAAATAATGATGTCGGCCGCTTCGATTTCTTGGCACATATCTTCAAATGGAGCGACACGGAAGTTTTTCCCTTGGGCCACACGTTCAGCTTTTTCGATGGTCCGATTCATGACCGTCACCTCAGCAAAATCTTTATCCTCCAAGTTTTTACAAACGTCAATCCCAATTTCACCCAAGCCTAAAATAAGGACTTTGGGAGCAGCCAAAGCTTGCGATAATTCTTCAGCTAAGGCAACAGTGGCATATGAAACAGAAGCTGCTCCATCGCGGAACGAAGTTTCTTGCGCAACACGCTTGTTTGAATAAAATATGGTATGCATTAAACGATGCAAATACGGACCCGCCATGTTCAAATCAGCCGCTAGTTGGTACGCTCTTTTGATCTGATTAGGTATCTGTAAGTCACCTACAACTTTGGATTGTAAACCAGTAGCAACCTCAAAAAGGTGTTTTAAAGAATCACTCGTTTCATCCATTTGAACGAAATAATGCGCATAATCAGTAATATTTGTTAATCCTTTTTCGATTAACAATGCCTTAATTAAGTCATTTGAGATAGATTCCGGAGAAGTATAGTATAGTTCGGTGCGGTTGCACGTCGATACAATCAATAATTCTTGTAAGCCAAATAAATCTTTACACTTGAGCGTAAAAGCGCGACTTTCTTCCTCGTTCATTGATACCATCTCACGAATCGTGAGTGGCGCACTGCGATGAGAAATACTTACTAACTTAAACGGTGTGATCATTCGGTATAGGATGCAAAAACAAGTTTACAAAAGTACAACGCAAAAATTAAAATTTGACAAGTCTTTGCAATAAAATCGTAATTTAGATAAAGTTTAAATTGACTCACATGAACTTCAAAAACAAAACCGTTTTCATAACGGGTTCCTCACGTGGTATCGGCTTGGAAATAGCTAAAAAATTAGCCTCATTGGGTGCAAATATCATTATTGCCGCTAAAACAGCTGAGCCACATCCTAAATTGCAAGGGACTATTTTTTCCGCCGCAGCTGAAATCGAACGCTTAGGAGGTCGTGCCCTGCCCTGCATGGTTGACATTCGTGATGAAAATCAGGTTTTTGGAGCGGTCAATCAAGCGGTTGCCACCTTTGGAGGGATCGATATTGTAATCAATAATGCTTCAGCTATCCAGTTGACCGGAACACTCGAAACAGAAATGAAGCGCTTTGATTTAATGCACGGCGTAAATGCCCGAGGAACATTCTTGGTTTCGCGTGCATGTTTACCTCATTTACTCAAGTCTGAAAATCCACATGTCTTAACCCTTTCGCCTCCTTTGAATTTTGAGGCACGTTGGTTTAAGCATCATGTAGCCTATTCGATGGCAAAATTTGGTATGTCATTAGTAACGCTGGGGATGTCAGCTGAATTTGATGGTAAAGTTGCTTTTAATTCATTATGGCCGCGGACTATTATTGCCACAGCTGCTATCGAATTTGCGGTTGGGAATGGTGAGATGATGCGGAATGCGCGTAAGCCAACGATCATGGCAGATGCTGCCGCTGAAATTTTGGCACGTGATTTTAAAACTTGTTCAGGAAATTATTTTATCGATGACGCCGTCTTAGCTGAGGCTGGGGTCACTGATTTTAGTTCGTATAAAGTTGATCCCAATGTGGACGACCGTTCTTTAATTCCAGATTTCTTTATTTAATGCACGCATACAAGCCGCCAATTTGGTTGCCAGAGGGTCATTCGCAAAGTATTTATCCGGCACTTTTTCGGGAAATACCTGAAACCCATGCTTACACAGAGCGATTGGAATTGCCAGATGGTGATTTTTTAGATTTAGATTGGCATATACGTTCCGGGGAACTGATCCAAAAACCGTTGCTTATTGTTTCTCATGGCTTGGAGGGTGGCAGTCGGCGGCATTACATCACCGGTCTAATTCGCTCTCTTCCTGATTTTCATGCGCTCGCCTGGAATTATCGGAGTTGCTCAGGGGAGCCAAATCGAAATTTGCGGTTTTACCACAGTGGAGCCACGGATGATTTAGATCACGTTATCAACCATGCGATTTCGCTGGGCGTCCGTGATATCTTCCTGGCTGGGTTTAGTTTAGGTGGCAACTTGACCTTAAAATGGTTAGGGGAAAATGGGGAAAAAGCTTCAAAATTCGTTCGAAAAGCTGTAGCATTTTCTGTACCTTTACACCTTTCCAGCAGTAGTCAGCAACTGGCCCGTTGGGAAAACCGCCTCTACACGCATCGCTTCTTACAAACGCTATTAGAAAAAGTAACTGAAAAGTCGGCCCGATATCCACAAGATATTACGCCGGCCATGCTTTCTTCCATTGGTAGTTTGTACGATTTTGATAATGTAATTACGGGGCCTTTACATGGATTTAAGGATGCTGAGGACTATTATGAACAAAATAGTTCCTTGTATTTCTTAGGTGGGATTCGCGTTCCGACCCTCGTGGTCAACGCGAAAAACGATCCTTTTTTATCGCAGGAATGTCTTCCTGAAGTGATTCAGTCCGACTATGTTCAGATTGAATTGTCTAAACAAGGAGGGCATTGCGGTTTTTTCCCACGTAACTACCGAGGTAAAACTTGGTCCGAGCAGCGGGCTGAAGCATGGTTTAAGGAAATTGAAATTTGATAATATGTCAACTAAGGAGCTGGAACAATTAACGATTGTCATTGATTTTGACAGTACATTCACGAAAGTCGAGGGACTCGATGAATTAGCGCGTATCGCTTTGGAAGGGAATGCCAAACAAGGGGAGATCGTTGGAAAAATTCGCGAAATCACCGACAAAGGGATGACCGGAAATTATTCATTCGCAGATTCATTGCGAGATCGTGTGGCTTTGTTGCCAGCGAATCGTTCGCATGTGGACCTGTTAATCACCTTCTTAAAAGGAAAAATTTCTGAGTCATTTAAACGCAATAAAGCGTTTATTAAAGAGCATGCGGATCAAATTTTAATTGTCTCAAGTGGCTTCAAAGATTTTATCGTTCCTGTCGTAGAGGAGATGGGTATTGCAGCTGCGAATGTGTATGCGAATACGTTTACGTATGCGGCCGACGGCACCATTACGGGATATGATCAAGCCAACTTGCTTTCACAAGATCGCGGCAAAGTAAGTTTATTGCAATCTTTAGCCTTAGACGGAGAAGTCTATGTGATCGGTGATGGATATACAGATTACGAATTACGCGAGGCCGGTTTGGCCAATAAATTCTTTGCATTTACAGAGAACGTTTCACGCAAAGCGGTGACCGATAAAGCGGATTTTGTTGTCCCATCTTTGGATGAATTTTTATATCTTAATGGGTTAAGTCGGGCACAGTCCTATCCAAAATCACGCATCAAAGTTTTATTATTAGAGAACGTACATCCGGCGGCGGTTCAAGTATTTAAAAAAGAAGGCTTCCAAGTTGAGCTGTTGAAGGGCGCTTTAGACGAGGATGAGCTGATTGAGAAAATCAAAGATGTTTCTATTATAGGTTTGCGTTCAAAAACCAATTTGACAAAGAAGGTACTCGAACATCCAAATGCAGCTAGATTGATGTGTGTGGGGGCTTTTTGCATAGGTACCAACCAAATTGATTTGGCGGAATGTGAGAATCGTGGAATTGCCGTTTTTAACGCGCCTTATTCAAATACACGAAGTGTTGTGGAATTATCAATCGGTTTAATGGTGATGTTGACCCGTAACATTTTCGAAAAATCTACGAAGATGCACGCCGGTATTTGGGATAAATCAGCGACTAATTCATATGAAATCCGGGGTAAGAAAATCGGTTTAATTGGTTACGGAAATATCGGAACACAGATTTCAGTTATTTCGGAGGCGCTCGGAATGGAAGTTTATTTTTTCGATATCGTAGACAAATTAGCGCTCGGTAATGCGAAGAAATGCAATAGTCTAAAAGAATTATTATCAACCGTTGATTTCGTGAGTATGCACGTGGATGGGCGAAAATCAAATACGGATATATTTGGCCAACAAGAATTTTCGTGGATGAAGGACAATGCCATCTTCCTAAACTTGTCGCGTGGGCATGTTGTTCAAATCCCAGCATTAGTGGAGGCGATTAAGTCAGGTAAGGTTTGGGGTGCGGCAATTGATGTATTTCCGTATGAGCCTAAAACGAATGATGAGGAATTTATCAATGAGTTGCGCGGCTTACCCAATGTAATTTTGACGCCACATATCGGTGGAAGTACGGAAGAAGCGCAAGCAAATATCGGGGAGTTTGTGCCTTCGAAGTTGTTGCAATTCATGAATAATGGAAGTACCTATGGTTCTGTGAATTTTCCAGAATTACAGTTGCCGCCTTTGGAAAATGCACACCGCTTATTGCATATACACCACAATGTGCCGGGTATATTGGCACAAATAAATAATGTATTTGCCAAATACCATGTGAATATCATCGGTCAATATTTGAAAACGACGGAGCAGACAGGTTATGTGATTACGGATGTCGCGAAAGAATATGCGGAGGAAATTGTCAATGAGTTGAAATTGATTGATAACACGATCAAATTCAGAATGTTATATTAATATGAGCACGTTTTTTACACCCGGTCCTGCTGCCTTATTTCCTACTGTTGAGGCACATTATGCAGCAGCATTTCGTCAAAATATTGGATCGATTTCACATCGTTCGGGGGCATTTCGTAAGATTTACCAACATACCGATGAGCAGTTGCGCCAATTATTTGCCTTGCCGAAAGAGACTGCGGTGTTATTCACAGGATCGGCTACGGAAATTTGGGAGCGAGCGATTATGAATTCCGTGGAGCATGAAAGTTTTCACTTGGTGAATGGGTCGTTTTCGAAGAAGTTTTTTGATTTTTCTCAAGAGCTTCACAAGTTTGCACATGCGATGCACAAACCTTTTGGTGAGGGTTTTGATGCGGCAGAAGTGACGGTGCCTGAATATGCTGAGTTGATTTGTTGCACGGCCAATGAAACTAGTTCCGGTGTTCAGATGCGCGCAGCTGAGATTCATAAGATTAAAAAGGCAAACAAAGATAAGTTGGTGATGGTGGACATGGTTTCATCCGCTCCTTATCCGAATTTAGATTTCAATTTAGTTGATTCCGCGATGTTTTCGGTGCAAAAAGCATTTGGAATGCCGGCAGGTTTAGGTGTTTGGATTGCGAATGAAAAGATGCTAGCGAAGGCGGAGCGCATGAAACTTCACGGCGAAACCGTGGGAACCTATCATTCACTTCCGAGTCTTTGGGAGAATTATAAGAATTTCGAAACTCCTGAAACGCCTAATGTAATGGGGATTTACGTGTTGGGTAAAGTGGCCGAGGATTTCAATCGCATTGGTGTGGACGTTATGCGGAAGGAGACAGATCGCAAAGCAAAAGCTTTATATGATTTTGCAAAGAAGTCGGACCAATTTGACATATTTGTAACGAATGAACCACATCGTTCGGCGACTGTCGTGGTCTTAAACTGCAAGCAGATGGCTGGCGATGTGATCAAACAAGTACAGGCAAAAAATGACTTTATTTTGGGTGCGGGATATGGAAAAATGAAGGAGACTCAAATACGTATTGCAAATTTTCCTGCAGTAAATTTAGACCAGGTGGAGGCTTTAATAGCTACTTTGGGTTCCTTATAATTTAAACCGACTATGAAAACAGATCAACCCATTCGTTGGGGCATACTCGCATGCGGAGGCATTGCGCGTAAATTTGCCGACGATCTTACGCATGCCAAAAAAGGCTATTTAGCCGCTGTTTCCTCTCGGGATATCAAACGGGCTCAGGAATTTGCTTCCCATTATGACTCATCTGTGAAGACCTTTGGGTCGTATGAGGAAATGCTTTCGAGTGGCGAAATCGATGTTGTTTACATTGCTTCGCCGCATGGCTTGCATTATGAGCATACGCTATTGTGTTTGGAAGCGGGTATTCCTGTGTTATGTGAAAAGGCTTTCGCCATCAATAGCATGCAGGTTGCTGCGATGATTTCGAAGGCGCGTGAAAAGAAGCTGTTTTTAATGGAGGCTTTGTGGACACGTTTTCATCCGTCTATTGCCAAATTACAAGAGATTATTGCATCGGGTGCCATCGGCGAAATCAAGCATGTGGTTGCAGATTTTGGCTTTAAGGCGGTTTATGATGAGGAGGCGCGTTGGTTTAATCCGCATTTGACAGGTGGATCTTTGTTGGACATCGGTATTTATCCTTTATTTATTTCGAAACTGTTATTAGGCCAACCGCTGGAAATGAAGGCGACGGGTGTGATGGCTCCTTCGGGTGTAGACATGAATTGTTCGATTGCTACGAGCTATGCATCAGGTGCTACGGCAAGTTTATTTTCGACGTTTGCTGCGCAAACGGATACAACATGTACGGTATATGGTACGCTTGGAAAAATTTATATGCATCCGCGTTTTCATGAAACGAAGGGAATGACCTTGACGATTTATGGTGGGGAGGAGACTGTGATGGAGACGGAGCGTTTGGGTTGGGGCTATAGTTATGAGGCGGATGCGGTGCAGGAAGATTTGCATGCAGGACGCGCGGAAAATGCTTGGATGTCGCATCAATTTAGCCAGGAATTGATGGGTTTATTAGATGAAATACGTGCTCAGATAGGTTTAACATATCCAAATGAATAAGATATTAGTTGCCTTATTGCTTTTTGTAAGCAGTAGTTTACTGGCTCAAAATAAGCTCAAAAAGTATGAGAAAGAGATTTTAGCTTATGAGAAACAAGACTCGTTGGCCATGCCCGCCAAAGGACAAATGCTTTTTATTGGCTCTTCAAGTTTTAGATTATGGAAGACATTTACTAGGGATATTCAGGGGTTACCATCCGCGATTAATCGTGGATTTGGTGGGTCTACCTTAGCTGAGGCCTTATATTATTTTGATCGTATGGTGGCAAAGTATCAGCCTACATGGGTTTTTATGTATGAGGGGGATAACGATTTGTCCCAAGGCAAGGCGCCTGTGGTGATTGCTGCGGAGTATGATGAGTTTAAAGCGCGTTTAGCTAAACAGGTGCCAGGTGCAAATTTTGTTTATGTGGCGGCTCGGCCGAGTATTGATCGAGTAGCTTTACGGGAAAAACAAAGAGAGTTAAATGCATTAATTAAGGCTAAAGGGGGATATTTTATAGATATGCATTCGCCATTTTTCTTGCCCGATGGGTCATTAATGACCGATATTTTTGTAGCGGATAGGCTCCATTTAAATGAGAAAGGATATGTAATTTTTGCGAATCAAATTCGCGCATTTGTTCTAAAATATGTTAAGTAGATTTAAACAAACAGAACTTTGGTTGCCAGGAATTTCCGTTGACTGTGTGATTTTTGGTTTCCATGAAAATCAGTTGAAAGTCTTATTGCTGAAATTTCACAATACGCATGTCTGGTCTTTGGCCGGTGGGTTTGTGGGGGTAGAAGAAAATGTTGATCAGGCGGCGGCGCGGGTATTGTACGAGCGTACCGGATTAACAGATATTTACTTAAAGCAATTTTATACCTTTGGCGATCTAGAGCGGAATGATCGAGCTGCGGAGGAGCATCGAAGCGTTACTACGGCGATGGGATCCCCCGATGATGATTTATCTTGGATGTCAAAGCGTTACATAACCATTGGTTATTATGCCTTGGTTGATTATTCCAAGGTGGTGGTTAATCCTGGAGATATTTCAGATGCCGCAGATTGGGTTGATATTGCAGCCCTACCTCATCTATTTTTAGATCATAATAAGATTGTGAATAAGGCTTTAGAAGCCATGAGGCAGTCCTTGGATGAAAAATTAATTGCTTTTGAATTATTGGGGGATACCTTTACAATGTCGGAAATTCAAGCGGTGTATGAGACGATTTTGGACAAAAAAATTGTGCGGACTAATTTTCAGCGCAAGATGTTAAGTTTAGATATTCTCGTGCGGATTGAAAAGAAATTCACCGGAGGCGCTCACAAAGCACCGTATTTATATCGTCTGAAACCGTAGGACTCGGATTCATGGTTTTGAGCTTTGGCAAACCTTTGAGGTTTGCCAAAGCTAAGGGGAAAAACACATGTTCCCTATTCAGGAAATGACTATCCCATATTATGGTAGACGTTCTGCACATCGTCGTCTTCCTCAAGTCGCTCGATGAGTTTTTCAACATCGGCCACTTGGGCATCTGTCAATTCTTTCGTTTCATCTGGAATACGCTCGAAATCCGCACCCATTAATTCATATCCACGCTCTTCCAAAAATTTCTGTATCCCACCGAATGCCGTGAACTCACCATAAATGTTGATTTGATTCGTCTCCTCATCTAAAAATACTTCGTCGCCACCTAAGTCAATCAACTCAAATTCCAATTCCTCCAAATCGATTTCCGGTTTGGCGGCAATTTTAAAGACTGATTTGCGGGCGAAGATGAAGTCCAACATCCCCGTAGTTCCTAAAGATCCGCCACATTTTGTAAATGAGGAACGGATATTTGCCACGGTACGGTTAATGTTATCTGTGGTTGTTTCTACTAAAATCGCGATGCCATGCATCGCATATCCTTCGTACACAATCTCTTTGTAATCCTCTTGGTCCTTCGAAGTCGCACGTTTGATTGCGCGCTCTACGTTTTCCTTTGGCATATTAACGGCCTTTGCATTTTGAATGATGGCACGTAAACGCGAATTCGATGCAGGATCGCCGCCACCTGCTTTCACAGCAATCACGATGTCTTTACCTATTTTGGTGAAGGTTTTGGCCATTTGGCCCCAACGTTTAAACTTTCTCGCTTTTCGGAATTCGAAGGCTCTTCCCATGGGTAGTCTCGGTTAAATATGGTACAAAAATAATCAAGCCCCATAAGACCCACAAGTCTCATGTGAAAATAACTTACCTTTGTTTTTCTGTAAGACCTATTTGAAACCTATGAATCGATTGCTACTTCTCGTTTGCTTCCTATTATTGTTTGTTGGCCATGCCAATGCGCAAAAAATCAACGAACGTTTCCAAGTAAATATCAAAAAAAGTACGGGGCAGATTAAAATCGATGGGGTATTAAATGAAAACGCTTGGCTAGAATCAGCCGCAGTGAGCGACTTCGTCATGTGTAATCCCTACGATTCTTTGTGCGCGCAGGTTCGTACAGATGTAAAAATTGCCTACGATGACAAATACATATACATATCAGCGGAATGTTTTTTGAAAGAACCTGGCGCTTATGTAGTTGAATCCATGAAGCGGGATTTTGCTTTTGGTGTGAATGATAATTTTCTAGTTTTTATCGATACGTTCGAAGATAAAACGACCGGTTTTGCATTTGGTGCAAATGCCGCAGGTGCGCAATGGGACGGCCAGATGTCAGAAGGGGCCAAAGTAAATCTGAATTGGGATAACAAATGGGAATCCGCTACGACCTACAAAACCGATTCATGGATTTTTGAAGCAGCCATTCCGTTTAAGTCGATCCGATACAAGGATAATGTGAAGCGCTGGGGCATCAACTTCTCTCGCTATGATTTAAAGGCCAAAGAAAAATCTGCTTGGGCACCTGTGCCACGTCAATTTCCAACAGCCTCGCTCGCTTACGCTGGAGTGCTTGTTTGGGATACCCCTCCACCGGCTCCCAAAAAGAACATTTCGTTTATTCCGTATGTGTTATCGGGGGCGACTGCCAACTATGAGTCGAAATCCCCAACGACCTTTCGGAATCAAATCGGAGGAGATATTAAGGTTTCGATTAATTCGGGTTTGAATTTAGATATGACCCTAAATCCGGATTTTTCGCAGGTGGATGTGGATCGCCAACAAACCAACTTGGACCGCTTTGAGTTGTTTTACCCGGAAAGAAGGCAGTTTTTTATTGAGAATTCAGATTTGTTTGATGGCTTTGGAACTGAGAGTATTCGGCCATTTTTCTCGCGGCGGATAGGAATAGCCCTCAATCCCAAAACCGGTATTTATGAACAAACACCCATTACCTATGGTGCCCGTTTGAGTGGTAAATTAAATCAAGATTGGCGCATTGGCGCGTTGAATGTGCAGTCGGAGCGCATCGACGCAAAAGGTATTCCAACGCAAAACTTTTCGATGGTGGCACTCCAACGGAAGCTATTTGCTCGGTCAAACTTTGGTGTTTATATGGTCAATAAACAGTCATTTATTGACACCGAGTTGCAAAAAACAAATGGATTTCAGTCCTATAACCGGGATGTAGGATTTGAGTATAATTTAGCGTCCAAAGATAATTTTTGGACGGGCTCGCTTTTCTATGCGAATACAATCAGTCCGTTAAACAAAGCGCGTGACTTTTCTCAAGCGGCTTCATTAGCTTACGCGGATAACGATTGGGCTTTCTCGATTAAAGAACAGTGGGTTGGTGAGAATTATAACCCGGAAGTTGGCTATGTTCCTCGTGTCAACTACCTGGAGATTCAACCCGAAGCGGCCAAAATATTCTATCCTAAAAATAAAAACACTAATTTATTTTATACGACATTGAAGGTGATGTCCGTGTCTTTTTGGAACAACCAAGGGGCATACACAGATAACACAACATATGTATCCTACAGTGGTACGATGAAAGATCGCTCTAACTTTGGCGTTTTTTTATCGTATGATTTTGTCAAGTTGCAGTACAATTTCGATGCTACGCGAATGGGCAATACCGCTCTTTTGCGTGGTTCAGAGCATGATTGGTATGCCTTGAATATGCGTTATAGTTCATCACCCATAAAAGCATTTACCTATTTATTGACCTCGCGTGTGGGTGGATATTTTGGAAATGGCTGGCGCACAGGGATCACGGGTGATATTGGTTATCGATTCCAGCCTTTTGGCTCCGTTTCGGTGGCGGTTGATTATAATGACATCCAGGATGTGGAAATTCCGGGTACTGAAAAGATGGCTGCCAAAAAGGTTTCCTCGCAGTTTTGGATTGTTCGCCCGAAAATAGATATTACATTTTCAAACAAATTGTTCTTTGCTACGTTTTTTCAATTGAACCAACAAACCAAAAATATCAATTTGAATGCGCGACTTCAATGGCGTTATAAACCAGCTTCGGATTTGTTTTTGGTGTATACGGATAATTATTTTCCGGAGACCTTTCAAATTCGGAACAGATCTTTAGTGTTGAAATTGAATTATTGGCTTAATTTGTAAAAAAATTTAAACGAAATCGAATTATGAAAAAGTACTTAGTGATTTTAATGAGTGTGTTGAGTTTTGGTGCTTTTGCACAAAAAGCTCCTGCATCGCCACCAGCAGTTGTTATTCAAAAAGTGGGCAAGACAGAAGTTATGGTAAAATACGCGAAGCCTTCTGTAAAAGGACGTTTGGTGTTTGGTACTAAAGAACAAAAAGCGTTAGTCCCTTACGGAGAAGTTTGGAGAACAGGAGCGAATGATGCGACAATCATCGAATTTTCGAATGATGTTACAATCCAAGGAAAGCCGTTGGCAAAAGGAGTTTACTCTTTATTTTCTATCCCGGGCCCTACCGAATGGACGGTTATTTTTAATAGCGATTCAAAGCAATGGGGTGCATATACCTACAAAGCAGAAAAAGATGTGTTGCGCGTAACTGGAAAAGTTAGCGAGCATGCGATGACTGAGCAATTCAACATCAGTGTATCTCCAGAAGGACAAATTAGCCTAGATTGGGATAAATCATCTGTTTCCATCTATGTGAAATAAGTGATTCAAATTCTTTTTAAAAGCGACCTCAAAAGGGTCGCTTTTTTTATTGCTTAATTTCTTTTGTTTCCCTATTTTTACCCAATTGTGAGGTTTCCCTCTATCATGTATAACGTACTCCTATGAAAAAAGTATTGATCGCCGAAGATAGTTCTGTCATCCAAAATTTAGCGCGTAAAATTTTAGAGTTTCAAAATTTTGAGATTCATGCAGTTAAGAATGGCCAGCAAGTGTTAGACGAATTAGCTAAAGCTGATTTTGATGTGCTTTTATTGGATATCAATATGCCTGTAATGGACGGTATGGATTGCGCCAAAGCCGTTCGTGCACTCGCCGATTCCCAGAAATCAAAAATTCCGATGATTGCCATTACAGGTAATGCACGTAATTATTCCATGGAAGATTTCAAGGCCGCGGGTTTCAATGATTTCTTGGCCAAGCCACTTAATTTTGACGCACTCGTTTCGACAGTTAAGTCATTAACTGAATAATTCGATGTCCCAGGTCCACGTAAGGTTTCTGGGTACGGGGACCTCTCAAGGGATTCCGATGATTGCCTGTTCCTGTGAAGTTTGTCGCTCCACAGATCCATGCGATCAGCGCCTTCGTGTTTCCATGCATATTGAAACCGAAGGCAAAAGTTTCATCATTGATACGGGGCCAGATTTTCGCCAACAAATCTTACGGGCGGGTATTCAGCGCATAGATGCTGTTTTATATACCCACGAACATAAGGATCATACCGCAGGTATGGATGATATTCGCGGATTTAATTATGCCCAAAAGTCAAGTATTCCTTTGTATGCACAAGCCCCCGTTATCGAGCAATTGAAGCAGGAATTTGCCTATGCTTTCGCTGAAGACAAGTATCCAGGAGTACCTGAAATCGAAGTGCACGAAATTGAAAATCGGCCATTTATCATTGCTGGCGTTTCAATCATTCCCATTTTAGTTAAGCATTATTATTTAGACGTGCTTGGCTTTCGTTTTGGAGATTTTACGTACATCACGGATGCTAATTTTATTTCCGACGAGGAGCTCGATAAGGTCAGAGGATCCAAAGTCATTGTCATAAATGCACTCCGTAAAACGACGCATATTTCGCACTTTACACTTGACGAAGCACTCGAGGTAATTGAAAAAATAAAGCCCGAAAAGGCCTATATAACCCACATCAGTCACATGATGGGTTTGCATGCAGAGGTTGAAAAAGAGTTGCCTCCCCATGTACACTTGGCCTTTGACGGATTAACTTTAGAGGTATAAGCTATGAATTTCCAAGCGGTACTTTTTGATATGGATGGTGTGGTGGTGGATAACTTGCCCTATCACGTAGATGCTTGGTTGCTTTTTTGCGAACGTAAAAATATACCGTTGACGCGTGAGATTTTTTATCAGGAATTAAACGGGATGAATTCCAAAGATACTTTTGAATGGTTTTATAAGCGGGAGATGTCACGAGCTGAAATTGAGGTACTCGAGGAAGAAAAAGAGCTCATTTACCGGGATTTTTACCGAGATCACATTAATCCCGCACCAGGGTTGTTGGAGTTTCTCCAAACATTACGCTCTAATGGAATTAAAACGGCATTAGCTACATCTGCTGGGCCGGGAAATATTGATTTTATTTTGGATGGTCTTGGAATTCGAGATCAATTCGATGCGATTATCGGCGGTGCAGAAGTGCGCAAAGGGAAACCAGATCCTGAAATATACGTGAAGGCGGCTAGCCTTGTAGGGGTTGAACCCGCACAATGCTGGGTAATTGAAGATTCCTTACAAGGCATCGCAGCGGGGCAGTCGGCCGGCATGCGGGTTATAGGTATCACCACGTCGCACAGTCCAGCGGAACTGGCACATACGGATGTCGTGCGGCCAAATTTTAGGCAATTATTTGAAACATTAGTTAATTATCATTGATACGTGCTTAATTTTATTATATGAATAGATTTTACTTTTTCGTGCTTGTTTTTTGCTGTGTGGCAGTTTCTGTCTCGGGGCAAAAAAGCTTCCCAATGGAATTTAAGCCGGGCCAACAAGTCGAAGAATATACCCCGGAAAAGTCGGGAATTCACCGCGAATTGCCAGAAGGTTATTCCAAGCGAATTTTAGAAGAGTCAAAGAAACGGTCTGGCATGGCTACGTTTTCTACACAAGGCTCTCAAAGTTCGACACAGGTAGTCGTGTCCTATGAAACGCTACCGCCAGCCAATGTAAAAGCAGTTTTTGAAAAAGCAGCAGGCGTATGGGCAAACACGCTTATCTCGGACGTACCTATTCAGATTTTTGTTCGCTGGCGATCTCTGGCTGCTGGTGTTTTAGGTAGTGCTGGTGCTTCCACTGTGGTACGTAATTTTGCTGGTAGCAATCGGCTAAATACGTGGTATCCCATCGCATTAGCCGA
Source organism: Spirosoma fluviale (assembly GCA_945883625.1). Taxonomy (GTDB): domain Bacteria; phylum Bacteroidota; class Bacteroidia; order Cytophagales; family Spirosomataceae; genus Aquirufa; species Aquirufa fluvialis_E. The sequence goes on along the minus strand of CAMCXW010000001.1, from coordinate 75,493 downwards.
AAAGATGTCGCATCGCAACTTAAATGGAACAGATCCGGATGTTTTCGCGACGTTCAATTCTGATTTTTCAGATTGGTATATTAATACAGAAGGGGTACCTTCTCCTAATCAAATTGACCTATTTTCTGTGGTTTTACATGAGTTTGGGCATGGTCTCGGGTTTATCGGACAGCTTGGATTAAGTGATGATCAAAGTGAAGGAAGCTATGGCCTTCCTGGAATTTTTGATCAGTTTGTTCAAACAGGTACAGGTGTTTCCGTTACAGATACAACTAAAATGCCCAATCCATCTCTTGAATTAAAGACGGCGATTACCTCGACTGAACTTCAACTAACCTCCCCTAAAATTCTTCAAAATAATGGGAAATCACCTGCTTTATTATATTCACCACGAACCTATTCAGCAGGTTCAAGCGTGTACCACGTTGATCAAGCCACGTATAAAGTAGGTGACCCAAACTCACTTATGACACCTCAAATTGCGCGAGGTGAGATTACGCCACAAGTTGGCCCAATCGTAACATCCGCCTTCGCTGATTTCGGATGGTTTTCCACAAACATCATCGGCTCCGATTTACCTGATTCAGAAAATACAACGTCAGATATCTCCATCTCTGCCGTGGTCTATTCGGATACCATATTGGCTGATAACTCGGTCAAATTAATGCTCTCTGTAAACAAAAGTATTTTATCGGCCACATCGATGCCATTGACGCGAACTGGTAATACCTATACCTATAAATTGCCTCCGGCTTCGGGAGATCGGAATGTGCGGTATTATTGGATGGCGAATGAGCCGTCGGGGAAAAAGATCACAGCGCCTGCTGAGGCCCCGGTCATTGCAAACACAAATTTTGGCAGTTTTTTCGAGTTTAATATTGGTGTAGATACGGTGAAACCTAGAATGGTATACGCAAACCGACTTAACTACATCTTTTCTTCGCAGTCTACGATTCCACTGACTACGCTTTTGGCATCCGATAATATCGGCTTGAGTGCGGTTTATATGGAATACGCGATCAATAATGGTCCACTAAAGCGTAAAGATTTTCAATTAGTGGCAGGTACAACTACGAGCTTTTCAAATTCCTTTAATTTTACGGCTGGTGAAATTAAAGCTGGAGATGTTTTAAAATATCGGGTCGTTGTTCAAGATGCCGCCAAGGCCTTAAATACAGTTACAAGTCCTAGTAGCGGGTATTATGAAGTTAAAGTTTTGGGGATTTTACCCGTAGAGACTACGTACATACAATCCTTTGATTCGAATTCAACTGATTTCTACTTGAAGGGCATGCGTATTGGGACGGCGGCTGGATTTTCAACTTCCGCATTGCAAACTGCGCATCCATACGCCGATGGCTCGGAAGAATCATACGATGGAGGAAATGGAACTGATAGATTCACGAATTCAGATGCCGTTTTACTGAAACCAATTAAGATCAATCCTGGAAAGTCTATCATGAGTTTTGATGAAATTGTGTTAGTGGAGCCTGGTGAAGCTGGTGAGGCATTTTTGAATTCAAATGGAACCATTAACCGGAGCTTCTTCGATTATGTGATTGTGCAAGGGTCAAATGATGGAGGTTTAACCTGGTCTAATTTTACCAATGGTTGGGATTCAAATGCGAATTCCATCTGGTTAAATGCCTGGAATAGTGCGGTAGATAATGAGGGTAATTCAACGGCAACTCCCACAGCGGCACTGATCAGAAGTCGTGAAATCAATTTACTTTCCTCCGGGAAGATTAAATCGGGTGATCAAGTGCTTATTCGGTTCCGTTTGCATGCGGATGTAGGTGCGCATGGCTGGGGATGGTCTGTTGATAATTTGAAGATTCAAGAGCCAATTATTCCTGTTGATTTAGATAAAGACGGAGTGGATGATTCCATAGATAAATGTTTGGGTACAGCTGCAGGTGCGAAAGTAGATGCCAACGGTTGTTCTGAAGTCCAAAAATGTGCCTTTAATGTGCCATTTTTAATTAAACAGTCGGAGCAAGTACTTTCCGTTACTTCAGAATATCCGGGGGTAACCTTTATTTGGTTACGTAATGGAAACGTGATTCCAGGCCAAAGCTCTTCTACATTGACAGTTAGTGAACCGGGCACCTACACCGTGAAGGCGCAGGTGAATGCTGTTTGTGCCACGGGAGAGTCGAATGCGATTACCATTGTTATTTTAAGTAATGAGCCGAGTGCGTTAGGGGAAGGTGTTACGCTCAGTCCAAATCCAACGAATGGTCGTTTGCGTGTGCAGGCTAACTTAGCGCGTGATGAACGCAGTGTGATGCTGCGTGTATTGGATATGCAGGGGAAAGTCATTTTACGTCCGGAAACAATTCCTGTTCAAGGCCAACTAGATTATTTGTTGGACCTAAGCGAACAAGCAGTTGGTTCGTATTTCATTGAGCTTAGAACAGAAAAACGGGTGATTAATCGGCGTGTGATTTTAGTGAAATAGCCAGGTGGTTTTTTCCTTGCGAAGCTTTTTAATTACCTTTGCAGTTCATCCGAGTAATCGGTATCATTTAATTAATTGATTATGTCTTGGTTTACGCGAAAGGATAAAGGGATTCAAACCCCTACAGAGTTTAAACGTGATTCTCCAGATGGCCTTTGGTACCAATGTCCATCGTGTAAAAAAGCGCTTCACACACGTGAGCACCGCTTATTCGCTTTTACCTGTTCAAGCTGTAATTACCACGAAAAAATAGGTTCACAAGAATATTTTGAGCTGTTGTTCGATCAATCTAGGTACACTGAAATCGATCCCATGATGAGTTCTGGTGACCCATTGAATTTTACGGATACGAAGAAATATACGGACCGAGTTAAAGCTACAGAGGACAAAACAGGCTTAAAAGATGCCGTACGCGCAGCCTATGGTGAAATGAATGGCCTATCTATTACGATTGCGGCTATGGATTTTAGTTTTATTGGAGGTTCGATGGGATCTGTCGTAGGAGAGAAAATTTCACGCGCAATTGATTACTCGATAAAAACAAAAACACCTTTTTTGATGATTTCGCGTTCAGGTGGAGCGCGCATGATGGAGGCAGGTTTCTCCTTAATGCAAATGGCGAAAACATCGGCTCGCTTAGCCTTATTAGCAGAAGCAAAAATACCTTACATTTCATTGTTGACAGATCCCACCACCGGTGGAGTAACTGCTTCATTCGCGATGCTAGGTGATTTTAATATTGCTGAGCCTGGTGCGTTGATTGGTTTTGCTGGACCACGTGTCATTAAAGAGACGATAGGGAAGGATTTGCCGAAAGGTTTTCAAAGTGCCGACTTTGTTTTGGATCACGGATTTTTGGATTTCATCGTAGACCGTAAGGAGATGAAGGACAAACTAGGAGCTTTGCTGGCCATGCTCAAGAAATAAGCTTTAATTAAAAGCTATAAAAAAAACCTGATGAAATTAATCATCAGGTTTTTTTGTGTTCTAACGCGAATTATTCTGCGACTGTTGCTGCTGCAGTAGCTGCAGCGGCAGCTGCAATTGCAGCTTTTCCACGTGGTTTTTTCTCTTTTTCCGGTGCTGGAATTGGATCTTCAACTCCACCTAAGATACGTCCGCAATGTTCGCAAACGATTATTTTTTTCTTGTCTTTGATATCTGTTTGACGTTGCGGAGGAACAGAACTGAAACATCCACCACAAGCGCCACGCTTTACTAAAACAACCGCCAAGCCATTAATCGCGTTCCCACGTAATTTTTCGTAGGATTTCAATAGGCGTCCATCCACGCTCTTCAACGCTTTTTCACGATCTTTCAATCCTTTTTGCTCGTCTTCTTCGCTTTCGCTAATGATTACCTCAAGTTCTTTTTGCTTAATCTCAAGGTCTTTTTTGCGTTCAAATAAATTGGATTCTACCCCAGCAATCTCATCATTTTTGTTCAAAATTTTGAAATCGATTTCCTTGATACGCTTGTCTGCAATCTCCATTTCCAACCCTTGTAATTCAACCTCTTTCGAAATAGCTTCGAATTCACGGTTGTTACGAACATTCATTTGTTGCTCCTTGTATTTCACAATAAGCTTCTCAGAATCCTTTTTAGAAACTTTGTAATTCGCGATTTGCTCCTCGAATGACGCTATTTCAGATTGAAATTTGGTTAAACGTGTTTCTAAACCTGCGATCTCATCCTCTAAATCACGAACCTCTTCAGGTAAATCACCTCGTACTTTCTTGATATTGTCTAAGGCTGAATCAATGGTTTGAAGCTTTAATAATGCTTCTAACTTTTGGGCAATTGTAGTTTCGGTAACTGTAGCCATTATTATTGTTGCGTTTGAAAATATTAATTCGCTCTAATCTCTAAGCAAGACTCACAGGATTGGTCTGGGTCATACTTTTCAGAACGGCAAAAGTACTAAAATTATTTGATAAATATTCATGGATTGTATCCTTTATCATGACTTCGGATTCATAATGCCCAATATCACAGATCGTCAAGTGATTTTCTGCATCAAAGAACTCATGATATTTAAAATCACCACTGATGTAGACATCTGCCTGTGTATGAATGGCATCGGCCAATAAGAAACTTCCCGCTCCCCCGCACAAGGCAATTCGTTTGATTGATCTACCCAACCAAGGCGTATGTCTAAAATAGGTCAATCCAAGCTTTTCTTTTACATACGATGTAAATTCGCTCGATGACATGGCCTGAGGTAATTCACCAACAAAGCCAGCGCCCACATCTTGCCACGAATTCCCCAAGGATGTTACAAAATAAGCAACCTCCTCATAGGGGTGTGACGTGAAAAGTGTGCCTATTACGGTTGATTCGAGGTGTTTGGGATATAACATATCCACTTTTAACTCTGCGACCTCTTCTGATTTGCCGACCTGGCCGATGGTGGGATTGGCGGTATCTGATGGGGTGAACCGACCGGTTCCCGCGCCTGAAAAACTACACGCTGAATATTCGCCAATATTTCCAGCTCCCACCGCATGCAACGCTGCGCGAACTTTCTCCGCATCCGCCTCAGGAACAAAATAGGTGAGTTGGCGCAAGGCATCACGCATCGGACGCAAAACCTTACCGGCTTGAAGTCCCAGTTTTTGGGCCAACTGATAGCTGACTCCCTTAGGCGCATGATCTAAATTCGTATGCGACGCATAAAGCGCAATATCATTTTTGATAGCTAAAATCAGCGTCCGCTCCACATAATCTCGCCCAGTCAGGTGCTTAATTCCCTTAAATAAAATGGGGTGATGCGCCACAATCATATTGCATCCTTTGGCTATGGCCTCTTCGACAACAGCCTCCGTACAATCAAAACTGACCAAGACCCCCGTGACTTTTTGCGAACGGTTACCTGTCAATAAACCTGAATTATCATAGGATTCTTGCCAAGCGAGTGGCGCCCATGTTTCCATGGATGAACATATATCGTGTACCAGCATACCATTGTGTTTTAGGACAGACAAAGGTAGACAATAAAAAAATTAATGTATATTTCGACAAGTATTTAAGTAGCACATGCGTTGTAGACCCGCCTTAGTTATCCTCGAAAACAATCACGTTTTAGTCATGAAGTACCAGTACGGTACGCAATTCATTTATAATCTGCCCGGTGGAAATACAGATCCTGGGGAATCATTTCCAGAAACCGTAGCGCGCGAATGTTTGGAAGAGCTAGGTATCGATGTTGAAGTAGGCCCACTAATGCTCATGGGTGAAATTCAAGCAACAGATAAACGTCCCACATCACTTCATATCTTGTTTTCTGGCGAGATTCTTGGCGGAATACCGGTGCTCCAACCGAATGAAACGACGGCTATGGAGGTGCTTTGGTTGCCTGTTTCCCAACTCAGCGACGTACACATGTATCCAAACATAGGGGTGGAATTACAAGATTTGATCTTTACTCAGTCGCAGGGGAGATATGTGGGGACGATCGATCAGCCTTGGATCGATTAGGCCAAACGTAAGTTCCGAAAAGCAACCCCAATCCACTGGCCAATAAGCCATACCAAATCGACGGAATTTCCGTGGGTGCCATAAAATGAAAGTAGGCCCAGATAAATAAACCACCCAACATACTTAAGTGACTGCCCATCGCACTAGCACGTTTCCACCACAATCCCGCATTCAGCGGAATAAACAGTGAAACCAAACTAAACGCTGACGCTTCTCCCACGAGCTCAAAAATGTTTTGTCGGCTGATTGCCATCAATATACAAGCCCCCGTCACCACAACCACCGATATTCGGATGACCAATAAGACCGATTTATCTGACGGATTTTTTAATAAAGGCTTCCAAAGATTCTCACCCAAAACACTCGCAGGAGCTAAAATAGCGCCACTTGTCGTGCTTAATAAGGCTGATAATAAGGCGCCTAAAAACAATATCTGCATCGCATAAGGCGTAAACTTCATCACCAAATTCGGAATCAACAGCATATCGTCCTGCAACAATTCCGGATATAAACGCACTCCCACGAGGGCAATCAGCAAGGGCAATAAGGCGATTGAAATGTACATGATGCCGGCAGTGATGCTAGCTTTGGCGGCAATTTTACCGGTGGCGGCCGACATCACCCGTTGGAATATATCCTGCTGCGGAATGCTCCCAAACCCAATCGTAATCCATGCAGCCAGATAAGTTAGCCAGGATGTCGTCGTATTTTCTTTTGGGGTAAAGCGGAAAAAACCGTTGGGTTGCTCCGCTAAAAATACCTGCCAATTAGGAATCTTTTCCCACATCAAATACGCTAGAAACAAAAGCCCAGCAATCAGTATTAAATTATGAAGGAAGTCGGTGATTGAAATCGACCACATTCCGCCCATCAGCGTATAGGTCATCACTAAAACTGCACCGATCACAATGCCCCATTCCGTGGAAATTGGGAGTAATAAATGCATGGTCAATCCCAAGGCGACTAACTGTGCAGAAATCCAACCAAAATACGAGGGTATCATCACGAGCGCTGAAAGCTTTTCCGACAGTCCTCCAAACCGAATTCGGAAATAATCACTGAAGGTAAGGACGGGGAGGGGATATAGTTTTTTGGCATAGATCATGCCCACAATTAGTAAACCAAGTGCTGCACCAAATGGCTCTTCGATAATAGATAAAACGCCGCCATGGACAAATTCGCGTGGCGCACCGAGTAATGTTTCAGATCCAAACCAGGTTGCAAAAGTGACCATCGTGGCCAAAGCATATGGTAATGAACGACCTGCAAGCACAAAATCGCTAGCAGTATGGACTTTCCGACTGGCCCACCAGCCAACGACCAAGTTCAAAAGAAGGTAAAAAACAACAAATCCGATGAGCATCTACACAGAGCGAAAACGCGAAAATACAGAAATTTTGGTACCTTTAAAGACCAAATTTGACGCATGACTAAATTAACTTACCTCGTAGTTTTGTTGGCCTTCCTAAGCTCCTGTACGAGTCTTCGCGTCAAAAAAGCCTTTCATTCCACTTCGCTTCCTAACCAATTCAGCGGCGTATTCATTGAAGAAGCAGCTACAGGAAAAACCGTTTTTACCCATCATGTAGATCAATTTTTTATGCCCGCTTCCAATATGAAGTTGGCCACCATGCTCCTCACCAAACGAAATCTTTCCGATTCCATTCCGTCATTCAAATACCATGAAACCGCTGATACCCTGTTTTTCTGGGGAACGGGTGATCCCAGTTTGATGCATCCCAAATTAAAGGGCGATGCCTTATTAAAAAAATTACAAGCAAGCGCGAAAGTACTCATTTACGCAGACGATGCACGTCATGTAAAAGCGATGGGCGATGGCTGGGCTTGGGATGATTATAACGATGATTATTCAGCCGAAATTTCGTTGTTGCCGCTTTACAACAATCAAATCAGCGTACAAAAAACGGAAGGTATTTGGCAGATTTCACCTAAATTATTTAGCCAAGATATTCGAATAACAAGGCAAAAAGATGTGTTGCGTGCGCGTAATTCCAATCACCTAGATTTGCCCGATACGAGTGCGTATGCAAAACAAGCCATCCCATATATCACCTCAGTGGAATTAACGGCCCGTTTATTGGCTGATACGTTGCATAAGTCGGTTGTAACAAAAATGCGTACTATACCTGCTGCCGCAAAAATCCAGTATGCGGGACTCGTCGACAGTCTGATCGTTCCCATGATGTATACCAGTGACAATCAAATTGCGGAACAATTGTTGTATTTAATCGCCGCGAAGCGTGGTTGGACAGGGCCCACTGCCAAAATTATTGAGCAATTAAAAAAGGAAAATTCGGTGGTTGCCGACCTCCGCTGGGTGGATGGTTCGGGCTTGTCGCGCTATAATTTGGTGCGGCCAACAGACATGATTCAGATCCTACGGGAATTGGAAAATGAGGTTTCCATGGAAAAATTGAAAGTGTTATTGCCGCAATCAGGACGATCAGGTACGATGCGCAATGTTAAACTCCATCACGGAACGGCTTGGGCTAAGTCGGGCTCATTTGGTAATACGTATGATCTTTCTGGTTTTTACCAGGATGCCAAAGGCAAGATGTACCGATTTAGTATCCTATCAAATTTGGCCAATCGGTCGGTTGCTGCAAGTAAGGCGGATGTGATTACGTTGTTAAACGCGCTGCGTTAAAACGAATGTATAAATTCCATAACTGACGAGCATGAATAGTCCTACGAAGGGTAGGCTACTCAAGTTTTGCACCAAAGTCCCCACCAGAAATGCAGTTGAAATAAATACCAATAACCAGGGCAAAAATGGATAGGCCCATACGCGATATGGTCTGTGAAGCTCAGGTTCAATTTTTCGCAATCGAATTAACGAGGCAAACCCTGCCAAATAACTAGCCACAAAAAAGAAGGTTGCAATGTCTGAAAGTCGGTCACTAATAGCCTTGCTACTAAACAAAAATAAACAGGCAGTTCCCTCCGTCAAGTGCGTGGCAAAGGTTGGGCTACCTGCCGCATTCACACGTGAAGCTTGCGGAAAAAATAAGCCATCGCGGCACATGGAGTAAATTACCCGCGGAGCAAACATGACCTGTGTATTTAAAATTCCCAGGATACTGAGCATTAAAAAAGTGGTTATCCACCGACCGGCTCCCGGTCCAAAATAGTGCCCAATTGCGTCAGAAGCCGCTAATTTGCTTTGGCTTAAATCGGCAAGTGACATCGTGTATAATATCCCCGCATTGATCAAAACATAGATAATGGCTACTAAGATGACACCAATAAACATGGATTTGGGCATGGTGTTTACGGGGTCTTTATTTTCCTCCGTGAAATAAGCAGCGGTATGCCAACCGTCAAATGCATAGAAAATGGATAGTAGGGCTGCTAGAATTCCCGACCAGAGGGTACTCTGACTTGGAATTGGTGCATTTTCGGCCCAAACACCCCCATCGCCATACCGAAAACAGATTCCAATAAAAAGTAGTAAAGCGACTGCTTTAATTCCACTTAGCCATTCTTGTGACCGGCCAGCCAGGATGACGCCCAACTGGTGGAAACTCCACAACACAACCAAAATCCCTATCGCACAATAGATTACATAGGGTTCTAATGCGGGAATCAAAAGCCCTAAATATTCACTAAACGTGTAGGAGCCGAATCCTAGCGCACTTACGGTTCCGAGCCAAGAACTTAGGCCCACCATAAATCCGATATACCTACCAAATGCGCGTTCTGCATATCCATACCAAGCGCCAGCTTTTGGGATAGATAAACTTAATTCCAAAACGCAACTCACACCTAAAAGTGCATAGATGGCCACAGCTATCCATAAAACGATAATGAGAAAGGGATTGTGTAATTGCTCTGCAATGGGCCCTGGTTTGCGCAATATGCCTGTGCCCACGGTGCCACCTATCGTAACGGCGATGCTAAAGCTGGTGCCTAATACTTTCCAGAGTTGATTTGTTGAATTTTTCTTCATTTGTATGAAGCAAAAATAAACTATTTTAACGTGTAGTCCGCGATAACCGGAAAGTGGTCTGTATAGCTAACATTTCGTAGCGTTCTAAACTGCGTGACTTGCCATTCCGTCGAGCAGAATTGGTTGTCAATCCGAACTAAATAGGGACTTCGATTTAAGGTAAAACCAAATCCGCGTCCCGCTTCCTCAAACGAATTTTTCAAACGTTCCCGTAAAGTTCCATACGCCCAGCCATAAGGCGTCTCGTTCAAGTCCCCGACTAAAATCACCGGATATAAGCTTTGTTGGATAAGCCGATTAATCTGAGTCATTTCATCTTTGTGGTGGATAAATCCCTTGCGTAAGGATGCGACGATACCCCGTCCTTCACGTTTGGCATCTTCGTAATCTTGATCCCTGATTTTTCCTGTCACCTTCCCGACGCGAATACCCATCGACCAAAGTTGTACGTTGATAATTCGAAAGGTGTCTTTTTCCGCAACAATATCAGCATATAAATAACCGTTAGCCGAATTCCCAAATTGCTTTCCTTCTTGATGAATGATGGGGTATTTTGAAAAGATGGCAAGTCCCATTTTTTCATTGGTATCAAATAATTCTTCCTTTAAGGGGATAAAAGCGTAATGCGGATAATTTTCCTTCATCATGTTGATCGTCCGATACGCTTTCCGATCCGCATGGGAATAAAATTCTTGGAAGCATTTTACGTCGGCAGCGTGGTCCAACATAAATTTTTTCAAGTTTTTCACCTTCTCTTTATTCGCTTCAAAGCTATTGGAATACATCCCATATACATTGTAACTCATTACGCGAATCGCTGATTTCGGAGATTTGACGGGTGTATTCCACGAAAAACTACGTTGAATAAAACTGTATCCGAGCGCTAAAACGAGCAGGGGAAGTAAAGCGCGTTTGGCCCGACGAAAAATCCAGTAAACCAACGAGATAAAACATAGGATTTGCGCGTAAGGCAAGGTCATCATGATAAAACCGGCTAGCCAGTGATCGATGACTAAAGAATAACTCAATAAGTAGGTGAGGAGCGTATAAAGGCACAAAGGCAAAGTCCCCAACCAGATGATGGAGGAGACGATTTTAGTTAATACAGGTTCTTCTTGCTTGCGCTTTACCATGACCAAAGATACACATTGAAATGCATTTTATAAATTTTGTAAAGACCTTTGGGATTTTTCAATTTATTTCCTACTTTTGCAATCCCTTTTAGGGGAAATAGTTTTTACAGCGCATTCAATTTTAAAAAGAACATATTATGGCAAAGGTTTGTCAATTAACTGGAAAGAAAACTCAAGTGGGTAATCACGTATCTCACGCGAATAACAAGACAAAGCGTAAGTTTTATCCAAACTTGCATACTAAAAAGTTTTTCTTGGAGTCTGAAGGTGTTTGGGTACGTATGAAAGTATGTGCAAAAGCAATTCGTACAATCAACAAAAACGGTTTCGAGAAGACTTTAATCGCTGCGGCTCGTAAGGGTACTTTATCGATCTAAAATATATCAAGATTTTTACCGAAATTAGCCTCCTTGAAACCAAGGAGGCTTTTTTTATTTGCCCATGTTGACGCACGAAGAAACCAATCGATACCAAAAACAACTCGCTATTCCTGAATGGGATGCAGCCAAGCAAGTACGCCTTAAAAATGCCTATGTGTTAGTTATTGGGGCTGGGGGTTTGGGTGTGGCGGTCATTCCTTACTTGGCTGCGGCTGGGGTGGGCCAACTAACGATTGTGGATCATGATGATGTGGAGTTGAGTAATTTAGGCCGACAAACCATCTACCGAACGGATCAGGTGGGGCAATCGAAGGCGTTGTTAGCCAAAGCTTTTGTCGAGTCCTTGAATCCGCATGTGTCTGTGGAGGCAATTGCAGCGAAATTTTCGTTGGAAAATCATACGCTTGTTAACGATGTCGATCTCGTCATTGATTGCACAGATAATTTTGAAACGCGTTACTTAATTAATGATAGTTGCGTGAAGTTTGGTAAGGCATTTGTTTATGCGGCGATTCATACGTGGGAAGGGCAATTGGCGGTTTGTAATGCATTTGGAACGGGCCCTACATACCGTTGTTTATTTCCAGAAGAACCTAGTGCTGGTGAGATTCCAAACTGCGACGAGGCAGGTGTACTTGGTTTTTTACCGGGGATGTTGGGTTTAATGCAAGCTAAAGAAGCTATATTTTATTTGAGTGGCATGGATTCCCCCGCGCAAAATCAGTTGCTTCGTTGGGACGTCCGCAGCATGCGCATGCAGCTGTTTCGGATGGAACGATCTGCAAATGCGGTTGAACAAATTTTCCCGACCAAACATGTCGAGGTCATTGAAATTTCCGCTTTGGAAGCTTCTACCCGTTTACAAACGGGCGATATTCAATTTATACTGGATGTTCGGGAGCCGTTTGAGTGGGATTTAGCTAGTTTACCTAGCTCGATTCAAATGCCGATGAATTCGCTGCAAATAGGTCTAATTCCTAGGGAAGCTAAAGGAGTCGTTTTATGCCATCATGGCATGCGCTCCATGTATGTGCTCAAACATTTGCAAGCGCAAGGCTTCTCGAATCTACTGAATGTGGCTGGTGGGATAGATGCTTGGTCACGGGAAGTGGATAAATCCATTCCGCGATACTAAGAAACGATATCACCGTATAAGTCAAATTCCTCTGCTTTGTTGATTTTCACCTGAACAAAATCTCCTTGTCGGGCATATTGTGCGGCTAGAATTAAGACTTCATTATCCACCTCTGGGGAATCATGCTCCGTTCGACCTACGAAGAAACCACTCTCTTTCCGGTCCACCATCACTTTAAAGGTTTTTCCGATTTTAGCTTGATTCAGTTCCTCTGAAATGCCTTGTTGGAGCGCCATAATCTCATCAGAACGTTCTTGCTTCACTTCTTCAGGCACATTATCTTCCACTAGATACGCATGGGTATTTTCTTCGTGTGAATAATTAAAGATCCCTAATCGGTCAAAACGCATCCGTTCTACGAAGGAATAGGTTTCTTCGAAATCAGTTTCCGTTTCGCCCGGATAACCAGAGATTAGCGTAGTTCGCAAGGCGATTCCAGGCACTTTATCGCGGATATCTGTGATAAGTTGCTCCGTTTTTTCACGCGTGATTCCACGGCGCATGTGTTTCAACATGGCATCGGATCCACTTTGAAGTGGCATGTCTAGGTAGTTGCAAATATTTTCACGCTCAGCCATCGTTTGTAAAATCTCCATCGGGAAACCTGCTGGATATGCGTATTGTAGGCGAATCCATTCGATGCCTTGAACGTCGGATAAACGTTCCAACAATTCTTTTAATTGTCGGCCTGATTTTCCTTCACCCTTCAAATCCAATCCGTAAAAAGTCAGATCTTGGGCTATAAGGATTAATTCTTTTGTTCCTTTTTTAGCTAATGACGTCGCTTCTTTGACTAATTCAGCCATGGGACGCGACACGTGTCCGCCGCGCATTAATGGGATGGCGCAAAAACTACATGGGCGATCGCAGCCTTCTGCAATTTTCAAATAGGCATAGTGCGCTGGGGTGGTTAATAAACGCTCGCCTACCAGCTCATGCTTATAATCAGCTTTTAATGCTTTCAATAAACGAGGTAATTCATTTGTCCCAAAGAACGAATCGACCATTGGAATTTCTTTTTCTAAATCATCTTTGTAACGGTGTGATAAACAGCCTGTTACATACAATTTGTCGATTTTGCCTGCTTCTTTGGCATCTGCATAGCGTAAAATGGTATCAATTGATTCTTGTTTGGCGGTATCGATAAATCCACATGTATTGACAACGACAATGTTTGCGGTATCTTTTTTGGCTTCGTGTGTAACTTCAATGCCGTTGCCCTTTAGCTGCGTAAATAATACTTCGGAATCAACGAGATTCTTCGAACAACCGAGTGTTACGATGTTAATGGATGGCTTCGGACTTACTTTGGTTTTCATACGTTTATTGAATAAGCGTGCAATTTACAAATAAATTTGGAGGGTTTCTCTGGAATTATTGGGTCGAGGGATACAAGTATTGATTTCTTTTTTTAGTATTGCAGTTCAAAAACTTATTTATTCACATGAAAAAAATGATATTATTTTGTGCTTGTATGGCATCGGGTTTGATGGCATTCGGGCAATCAGTAAACACGCTTTCGAGGCAAGAAAAGAAAGCTGGGTTCAAATTATTGTTTGACGGAAAAACATTTGACGGTTGGCATACCTACGGCAAACCCGGTAAAGTAGGTGCCTCTTGGACAATTATGGAAGGTGTTATTGGCTTTGATTTAGCTAAAAAAGACGGCGGTGATTTAATTACGGATGCGGCCTATGTAAATTATGATTTCTCGGTGGATTGGAAAATTTCTCCAAACGGCAATAGTGGAATCATTTTCAATGTAACGGAAGATCCGATAAAGTACCGCAGTACCTATAATACAGGACCTGAAATGCAGGTTTTAGACGATGCAGGTCATCCAGATGGGAAAATCAACAAGCATAATTCGGGTGATTTGTATGATTTAATCAAATCATCTGTCAATGTCACTAAGCCTGTAGGTGAGTGGAATACGGCACGTATTGTGAACAATCGCGGTTTATTGCAATTATATTTGAATGGATCAAAAGTAGTGGAGACACGCACGGATGATGCGAATTGGAAGGCGATGGTTGCCGGCTCTAAATTCAAAACGATGCCAGGTTTTGGTGTGAATATGCAAGGACGTATTGCTTTGCAGGATCACGGAAATCCAGTTTGGTACCGAAATATTAAGATTAAAGAATTATAAAGAAATAGGGGGCATAAGCCCCCTATTTTATTTTTACACGAAGTAAGTTCATGTCGGAGGTGATGAATAAATACTTTCCATCCGCTCCACCAAAAGCCACATTGGAATTTCCGTTTCCTGTCGCGATTCGGCCTAGTAATTTTCCGGATGAATTGATGATCAAAACGCCCCCTGGACCCGTAGTCCAGACGTTTCCTTTTGCGTCCACTTTCATGCCATCGTAGCCACCTCGTATACCTTGCTTAGCCAATTCTGATGCATCAAAAAACAATTTACCTTCGCCTAAATTCCCCTCATTATCCACTGGATAGGCATTAATGAGCGTCGGGCGTTCGGAGGTTCCCACATACAAAATGCTTTCATCAGGATTGAATGCCAGACCGTTCGGTCGGCCTAAGTTCTTGATCTGTAAACTGATTTCCCCTTTCGTATTGATTCGATATACGCCTTGAAAATCAAGTTCTTTGGCAGGTTCTGGTTTTCCTCGGCCAGGCAATCCGTAGGGTGGATCTGTAAAATAATAGTCGCCTGATTTCTTTTGCATGAGATCATTTGGGCTGTTTAGTTGCTTGCCCTCAAACAGGTGCGCCAATGTTTTTTTCTGATCGGGACGCTTTAGGGGCATTTCGGCAATCCGACGATCCCCATGTTCACATGAGACCAAATTGCCTTTCAAATTAATGATTAATCCATTTGCTCCGGGCTCTTCTGAGTAAACGCCCGATCCCGTGTAACCTGACGGCTTGAGGAAAACCTCGAGTCCTTTGGCTTCTGTCCATTTATGAATGGTATTTTCGGGTACATCTGTGAAGAGCAAATACCCTTCTTTTTTCACCCAAACGGGACCTTCCGACCACGTAAATCCTTTAGCCACAATTTCTATTTTGGCTGTTGTGTCTATTAAGGCATCCAGTGCCGCGTCATAGCGGTGGATTTTCCCTATTGTTGGGTATTGTGCCATTGCGCTTAGTCCTAATGTCATGAGGCCTATGGTTCCTAATATTTTTTTCATGGTACAAAAAAAATGGGCCGAAGCCCATTTAATTAAAGATTACGTTTTTTGATTTCTTTGACTGCGAAATCAGCTGCTCGAGCGGTTAAGGCCATATAAGTCAGTGAAGGATTGACACATGACGTTGAGGTCATACAAGCTCCATCCGTTACGAATACATTCTTTACGCCGTGCAATTGGTTATTTCCATTTAACACAGAGGTTTTAGGATCGCGGCCCATACGTGCTGTTCCCATTTCGTGGATAGCCATACCTGGGTAAGAACCGTTGTCGAATGCGCGAACGTTTTTCAAGCCTGCGCTTTCTAACATCTCTTTGGCATCTTCCATCATATCCTTCCGCATCTTTTTCTCATTTTCTTTGAATTCAGCATCGAAAACGACAAGTGGAATTCCCCACTTATCTTTATCTGTCGGATCCAAATACATTTTATTATCGTGATACGGAAGTGTTTCTCCGAATCCGCTTAAGTTCATCATCCATGGGCCTGGTTTCGTCATCGTATCTTTGTAATCAGCGCCAAAACTCATGTCATTTGCACCGCGATTCCAACTAGCTCTTGATCCACCTCCTTGGAATCCAAATCCACGAAGGTAATCGCGTTTGTCATTTCCGATATTCCGGTAGCGTGGTATGTAAATTCCATTCGCCCGTCGGCCAATGTAATATTTATCTTCATCACCCTCCCAAGTTCCTGATGCGCCAATTTTGAAATGGTGATCCATTAAATTGTGCCCTAACTCACCTGAATCATTGCCTAATCCATTTTGGAAACGGGATGATTTTGAGTTTAGTAACAAAGCGGTAGTTGCTACGGTAGATCCGCAAACAAAGATGATTTTTGCAAAATATTCACGGACGTCTTTGGTTACAGAATCGATCACACGAACGCCTGTCGCTTTTTGTTTTGCGTTGTCAAACAAGATCTCAGAAACGATGGAATCTGGGCGAAGTGTCAACAAGCCTGTTTTAGCTGCAGGAGGTAACGTACATGATTGCGTACTGAAATAGGCACCGTAAGGACAACCTAGTCTACATTTATTACGATACTGGCACGCTGAGCGACCAATTTTTAATTGAGCTTCTTTGGCTTCAGATAAGTTGGCCACCCGACCAATCGTCATGTTCCGACCTGGGAAATTCTTTTCAATGCGCTGGCGTACTTCTTTTTCTACGCAGTACATGTCCATTGGTTTCAAGAATTCAGAATCGGGTAATTGTGGTAATCCCAAAGCTTCACCTGAGATACCTACGTGTTTTTCTACGTATGAATACCAAGGGGCGATGTCTTTGTAGCGAATTGGCCAGTCAACCGCGATGCCGTCCTTTAGATTAGCTTCAAAGTCAATGTCAGATAAGCGGTAGGTTTGGCGACCCCACATGATGGATTTTCCTCCTACGATATCGGGACGGAACCAGTCGAATCGTTTAACTTCTTTGTAAAGGGCATCGGAGTCGTTCATCCAATATTTCTCGGTCATCTCGTTGTAGGGATAGTCGCGGGAAAGTTTAGGGTGAGACGCTTTTTGCTCATTGGTCAATAGACCATTGTATTTAAAATCCCATGGATCTTTATAGCTAGGCTCGTAGGCAGTAACGTGGTCGAATTTCTTGCCTTTTTCCAGGACAAGAACTCGCATGCCTTTTTCGGTTAATTCTTTAGCGGCATAGCCACCAGAAACGCCAGATCCTATCACAATAGCGTCATAGGTCATGGCTTTGATTGCGTCAATATTCAGATTCATAGTGCCCACGTTTTTTGAGTTGGAGATAATGGCATGCAGCCGTCAAATTTGCCTGGAATCGAAAGGTAATCCAATGCTTTGGTTGCTCCGATTTCAGATGTAAAATAACCAGTGGTTGTCAATTCCTTAATCATGAAGAAGAAGGTCGGTTGGCCCTTTGCCGTTTTTCGTGCGGCATCGGATTCTAACATGCATGTTGTTAGTGCGTCTTTACGCTGGGTAATGCTTGATTCAGTAAAGCCCTTTCCGAAACGTGATTGACAATCGGCATCTAATTTTGCCAAACCAGTTGCAAATACTTTTTGGCTTGCTTCTGGGTAACAATCTTGCACGACACGCAATATGAATTTTTCCACGCCAGCCGCTTTAGCTCCTGGTGTATCGGTTGTAGGAATGATAATGTCGGCGATTTCAGCTACGAGTGATTCTTGTGTAGCATTGAATTGCACAAAAGTGGGATGCGATTTTTGTCCCTGAATACCAGCCAAAGCGGGGGCAGAAATCATGCCACCCATCAAGATGCTAAGCCGTTCAAGGGCTTTCCGTCTGTTTAAGTTCATAGTTAATTAAATTTTACGCTTCAAATATAGGATATTTTTTCACGTTGCCAAATAACTTATTGTTCCTTAGCTTTGCCAATCCTGTAAGGTTTGGCAAAGCTTCATCCCACAGACAAACGAAATTAATCGTATGTTTCTTGTATCAGTAAACGCATTATCTCAACAAATCCAACAAGCAATTGTTTTTAAATATTCCGTTGTAGAGGCGAGGGCTATTGCACATGCTTATTTGAGCATGAAGTGTGGTGTGAATACCTTGGAAATTCTGATGGATAAAGTGGTGGAGGAGCCGGCTGATTTTGCAGCTGATTTAGCGCGCTTATCCGCCGGGGTACCCCTACAATACGTGACAGAGAAGGCTTATTTTTTCGACCGACTATTTTCCTTGAATTCCGCTACGCTGATTCCACGGCCGGAAACAGAGGAATTAGTGAGTCAGGTTTTAAAGCAAATAGGCAATAAAGAAAAACATATACTTGATGTAGGAACCGGATCTGGTTGCATCTCAATTACCCTAGCTTTAGAGGCGCCGCACGCGCGGGTGACAGCGTGGGATGTGGCATCCGAGGCGATTGAAAAAGCACAAGAGAATGCGGAACAATTAGGAGCCCGCGTAATTTTTAAGCAACAGGATGTTTTTGCTTGGGAAAAAGTAGACCAAATGTGGGATATCATTGTTTCAAATCCACCCTATGTATTGGAAAGTGAAAAAATTGAGATGGAAGCACATGTGTTAGACCACGAACCCCATCTTGCTTTATTTGTTCCAGATGCAGATCCATTGAAATTTTATCGGGTGATTGGCGAGATGGCTCAGGCGCGTTTAATGCCTGGAGGATATCTTTGTTTTGAAATCAACCGGGCTTTTGGCGCACAAAACGTAGCACTTGCGGAAGCTCAAGGATTTGAAAATATTCAATTAGTTAAAGATTTTCACGGTAACGATCGCATGCTTATCGCGCAACGATCGTCTCATTAATACCAATCAAAAACGCAAAATCTTTAGCAATATCCTTGAAGCGCTTGTAACGTCCGGAGGCGCCACCGTGGCCGGCCGACATATCACAGTCGAGCAATAAGATCGTATCATTGGTTTTTAATTTTCGCAGTTTTGCGACCCATTTGGCAGGTTCCCAATATTGTACTTGCGAATCGTGTAATCCCGTGGTGACGAAAAGATGCGGATAATCTTGTGCGACCACATTATCATACGGTGAATACGATTTCATGTAGTGGTAATGTTCTTCATTTTTCGGATTTCCCCATTCTTCCCACTCGCCAGTTGTCAACGGTATCGTTTCATCCAACATCGTCGTGACCACATCCACAAATGGCACTGCAGCAATGACTCCCGCAAATAATTCGGGTGCCATGTTGATGATTCCGCCCATCAACATCCCTCCCGCAGATCCGCCTTGTGCGAATAAACGTTTGGCATCTACTTTGTTCGTTGAAATTAAATGTTTCCCGCAATCAATGAAATCAGTAAACGTATTCATTTTTTGCATCATTTTCCCGTCCTCATACCAGTGCCGTCCCATTTCCTGCCCGCCTCGAATGTGCGCGATGGCAAAAGCAAAACCCCGGTTTAAAAGTGATAACCGACTGGAGGAAAAATAGGGATCCATGCTGTAGCCATACGAACCGTAGGCATAAAGTAATAAGGGGCCATTTTGATAGCCTTTTTTGTAGACCAACGAAATAGGCAATTTTACGCCATCCCGCGCCGTGGCCCAGAGGCGTTCTGACTCATATGCGTTCTTATCAAATCCCCCAAGTACCCGATCCTCCTTTAACAAGGTTGATATTTTAGTAGTTGCATCGTATTCCAAAACTGAATTTGGACAGGTTAAAGACGTGTAATTATACCGAAGGGTATGACTCCGATAATGGGTATTTATGCCAATATTGACTTGAAAAATAGCTTCATCCATGCGGATGAATTCGTTCGAATCCCCCAGAATGAATTGAATTTGGGATAGTCCATTTGTCTTAACTTCCAAGGCAATCCATTCTGTCGTTGCATCAAAATCCTCTAGGAAAACATCGGGGCGATGGGCAACCACGGTTTGCCATTTAGACTTGTCCGTTTTGCCGTGCACCCCACAAGCCATTAATTGAAAATTGGTCGCCTCTTGAAAATTTGTTCGAATCAAAAAACGATCCGCCTGGTGTTCAATAAAGTATTCCAATCCACGTTCGCCTGGCTGAAATACCTCGAAAGACCCCGTTGGGTTATCTGTCTTTAATATCCTGTATTCCGAATAAACGCCTTGTTGGCTCGACACACTAAAAATATATTCCTTCGACTTGCTCCTGCTCAGCCCCATGTAACATTCCTCGTTCTTTTCCTCATAAACGAGCACATCTTGCGAGGAATCGGCCCCTATTTGATGGCGGAGTACCTTGGAGGCCAGTAAAGTTTGTGGGTCACGCAGTAGGTAGAAGAAGTATTTTGAATCTGCCGACCACGCATAGGATCCCCCTTCGGTATTTTCAATCTTGTCGGCGAGTAATTCACCCGTTAGCATATTTTTAAAGTAAACCGTGTAATTGCGCCGACTCACCGTATCGGTGGCATAAGCCAGAATTTGGTCATTATCGGATAATGCCAAACCGCCTACGGCGAAGTACGCTTCGTCTTTTCCGAGTTGGTTCCCATGCAAAAGTATTTCCTCTGGCGCGTCTAGATTCCCTTTTTTCCGACAGTAGAGTGGGTATTCGCCACCGGTTTCGTAGCGGTGGTAGAACCAGTCTTTGCCATTGAAATAGGGAACAGATTGCTCGTCGGCAACCATCCGTCCCTTCATTTCCTCAAATAACTCGTTTTGTAATGCTTCTGTAGGCTTGAGTACACTTTCGGTATACGCGTTCTCTTGCGTGAGGTAGTCGATGACTGCGGGATTTTCAGGATTATTTAGCCAAAAATAGGGGTCTTGTCGGCAGTCACCATGTATCGTTAATACGTGTGGAATTTCAGTTGCTTGCGGAGGATTTGGTTTATTTTGTAACATGGCGGCAAGATAAAAATAAATTTATGGAGGGAAAAGGAACGTTTATCCTTGAAAAAGCATTTTGATGGAAAAATTCGTAGGGAAACTGTTTATATGCATATCTTTGCGGGTACAAAAAACCTTTAATTTTTAAAACGATGAATAAGAAAATTTGGATTGGTTTAGGCGTAATTGCTTTGGTGATTTTTTGGGGGATTGGATCGAGAAATAGCATGGCCACAAGTGATCAGGAAGTAAAGGCTTCTTGGGCAAATGTACAGAGTGCGTACCAAAGACGTTCGGATTTGATTCCTAATTTGGTTAAAACCGTACAGGGAGTAGCTAATTTTGAAAAGTCGACATTGACTGCGGTAATTCAAGCGCGTGCATCGGCTACACAAATGAAATTGGATGCGAAAGATTTGAGTCCAGAAAATTTACAAAAATTTCAAGCGGCTCAAAGTAGTTTGAGTGGAGCATTATCTCGACTTTTGGTAGTGACAGAAAATTATCCACAATTGCGTGCAACAGAAAATTTCTCTGAATTGCAAGCACAATTGGAGGGTACTGAAAACCGCATCAAAGAAGAGCGTGATCGCTTTAATACGTCGGTAAAAAACTACAATTCCATCATAGTAACCTTCCCAAGCAATTTAATTGCTTCGTTCTCTGGTTTTGCTGAGAAAGGATTTTTCCAAGCGGAGGCAGGTTCTGAAAAAGCACCTGAGGTTAATTTCGACGAGAAGAAATAAGATGCAGTTAAGCGCAACACACGAAGCGGAAATTATTCAAGCGATTCAGGAGGCCGAAAAAAAGACTTCTGGAGAGATTCGTGTGCATGTGGAAAGTCATTGCGAAGGGCACCCAATCGAGCGATCGAAGGTGCTCTTTTTTCAATTAGGCATGCACCAAACTGATTTGCAGAATGGTGTTTTGGTGTATTTAGCTGTCAAAGATCGGAAGTTCTCGATCATAGGAGATAAAGGAATTGATGCAAACGTTCCTGTCGAATTTTGGGAAACCATTCGGGATGAGATGCGTCCTTTATTAGCTAAAAACGAGTATGGTGCGGGTCTTGCTTTAGGCGTTCGCCGTATTGGAGAGGCCTTAGCTGTTTATTTTCCGTACCAACGGGAAGATGTGAATGAATTGTCGGATGAGCTTTCGTATGGGGAATAGAGTTTGGTTATATATTGGCTTGATATTAATTAATCTGCAGGTTTTCGGACAGGATATTCCTGCCAAACCCAATGGTTATGTATTAGATCAGGCTGGTTTAATGAAGTCGGATGAAGTCCAACAATTGGAACAAAAGCTACGCGGTTATGCGGATACTACTTCCACACAATTTGCGATTGTATTGGTCCCCACAATAGGTAATTCAGATCCCTACGATTACGCGATTGCGATTGGTAAAACGTGGGGAGTTGGCCAAAAAGATAAGAATAACGGCGTAGTGATTTTGGTCTCTATGAACAATCGGAAGATTCGGATTGTGACGGGACGTGGAATTGAGGATGTTTTACCGGATGCAACGTGTAAACGAATCATTAATCGAATTCTGAAACCCTATTTTAAACGGGGTGATTATTACGGCGGGTTGGATGTAGCGACGACTGAGATGATGCAACGCGCCTCTGGACAATTCCAGTCAGAGGGTTCTACTGATTCAGAAGGAATTCCGGTTGTTGTTATCATTGTACTTGTTTTTGTAGTTCTTACTTTAATTAACGCGTATCGTAACCGCAATGGTGGTTCTGGTCCTGGCTCACATGGAGGTGGAATGTTTTTCCCTCCTGTTTTCTTTGGTGGAGGGGGCTTTGATCGGGGAGGTTCTTCAGGCGGCGGCGGATTTGATTTTGGCGGATTTGGAGGCGGAGATTTCGGTGGTGGCGGAGCCGGTGGGGATTTTTAAATAATGACTATCTTTGTGCAAAATTAAAAGCAGTTGAAAGATATTATTCAAGCCAATCTTCAGGAAGCCCAACAAGTTTTAGATCAGTTTTTTAGTAATCCAGCTAAAATTCAATCCATCGAAAATGCAGCAAAATGTTTGGTTGGCGCACTCCAACAAGGCAAAAAAATCATTGCTTGTGGAAATGGTGGAAGCCATTGCGATGCCATGCATTTCGCGGAGGAGTTGTCGGGCCGTTACCGAGAAAACCGACCAGCTTTGGCTGCGATGGCGATTTCGGATCCTTCGCATATATCCTGTGTAAGTAATGATTTTGGGTATAATTATGTGTTCTCTAGGTTTATTGAGGGATTAGGAAATGCGGGTGATGTGTTGTTTGGACTATCAACCAGCGGTAATTCTGTAAACATCATTGAAGCTGTAAAAGCTGCGCAAGCCAAAGGCATGGCTGTCGTTTTACTAACGGGAAAAGATGGCGGTCAGTTGGCCTCCTTCGAAAACGTATTCGAAGTGCGCGTGGACCATTTTGGTTACGCAGATCGCATTCAAGAGATTCATATTAAAGTGATTCATATTCTGATTCAGTTGATTGAAAAGGAAATGGGTTATTAGACGTTGGACGCTAGACGTCAGACGTTAGAAGTATTAAATTTTTACAAACGATTTTACATGTTTCACTTGGTCTAACGTCCAGCGTCCAACGTCTAAAGTCTAATTTATTTCATATGATTTTACATGTTGTCATTGGTTTAAGGTCCAACGTCCAGCGTCTAAAGTCTTAAATAATTCATTTTGACATTTAAAGAACTTGGCTTAGCCGAAAGATTATTAGAGGGTATTGATTCCATGGGCTATAAAACAGCCACGCCGGTTCAAGAGCAGGTGATGAAGCCGATTTTAGCTGGGCAAGATGTCTTAGCTTCGGCGCAGACAGGTACAGGAAAGACAGCCGCTTTTTTATTACCGATCATCCATAAAATCTTAACTGAAGATCATTCAGATGCGCATATCAATGCATTGATTATTGTGCCAACCCGAGAACTTGCCGTGCAGATCGCTGGGAATATGGAAGGTTTGGGTTACTTCACTAATGTTAGTTGCATGCCAGTTTATGGTGGTGGTGATGGAAACTCATTCACAACAGAAAAAAATGCGTTGACGTCTGGGGTAGATCTCGTTGTGTGTACGCCTGGCCGCATGATTGCCCATTTAAATATGGGGTATGTCGATTTGTCCCATGTAAAATATTTGGTACTTGATGAGGCCGACCGGATGTTGGACATGGGCTTTCACGATGACCTAATGAAAATTACGGGACATTTACCCAAGGTGCGTCAAAATCTCTTGTTTTCAGCGACCATGCCGCCTAAAATGCGCGACCTCGCTCGTAAGTTGATGCAAAATCCTGTCGAAGTAAATATCGCAGTTTCAAAACCCCCAGAGGCCATTGTTCAAGAAGCCTTTGTGGTGTATGAAAATCAAAAAAGTCCTTTGGTGAAACATTTATTGAAACGCCAAGATTATACCCGTGTGATTGTTTTTTGTTCTCGCAAGCAGAATGTAAAATCGTTGACGGCCGACTTAAAGCGTGCACGGTTCTCGGTTGAGGAAATTCATTCGGATTTGGAGCAAGAAGTACGCGAGCAAGTATTGCAAGATTTTAGGAATAAGAAGACCAAGATTTTGGTGGCAACGGATATATTAAGCCGGGGTATTGATATCGATGAAATAGAATTAGTCGTGAATTATGATGTACCAAATGACGGGGAAGATTACATTCACCGGATTGGTCGAACAGCCCGCGCGCAGACAAAAGGTACTGCCTACACATTAATTACAGAAGCTGAGCAACGGAAATTCGCCGCGATTGAACGCTTATTGGAAAAAGAAGTAACCAAATCACCGGTTCCAGAAGAATTTGGCCCTGTTCCAGATTATTCCCCAGAGACAAAAAAGCCTGCTTTTTCAGGTGGAGGTTTCAACAAAGGAGGCAAGAAAAAACCGTGGCGAAAAAAGGACTAATATTCTCCGCCTTCTTCATCACTGCCAACAAGCGATTCCACTAGTCTACCAAAAATCGATTTAATTGATGGTGGTTTTTGCTTCGTTGAATTCCCATTTACTGTGCTATACTCAGACTGAGAACTTGTCTCAGGCGCTGAATCATCTGAATTTTCAAGTTGGTCAAAATAAACTTGGACAAGACCTACCGATGTAGCGTAAGATGGGTCCTTGATTTCGTCTGAGGCGGTGGCATTAGGTATGCCGACGCGCGTCTCAAGCTCCGTAACTTTTTGGAATAATTCATCGATATATGGTAAGGTTGCTCCGCCGCCGCAAAGGACGATACCGCCACGTAATGGGGTGATATTCGTTGTTTTTTGAATTTCAGCAACAATAATTGCTGCTAATTCCTTCATGCGCTCCTCAATAATTATCGCCAAATTCCGTACTGAAACAGGCGTCGGTTTACGTCCCGCCATGCCTGGAATCATGACAACTTCATTGATCTCAATTAATTTTTGTAAGGCAGAACCGAAATTAACCTTGAGTGCTTCTGCATGCTCTAAGGTCACATCAAGAGCCACTTTAATATCTTCAGTTATGCGATCTCCACCCCAGTTTAAAACGGTGGCGTGCTTCAATCGCTTATTTTGAAAAATACTTATTTCAGTCGTTCCACTGCCGATATCCACTAATACAACCCCTTGCTGCTTTTCCTCTGCACTTAAAACGGAACTAGAACTTGCTAATGGACTAAAATATAAATTACCCCCTTTAATGTGATCAGACTCAGCAGATGCTAAGGTTTTTCGGAATAAATCGAATTTATCTTGACGTGCGGTAATCACCATAAAATCTCCTTGCAGTCGTGCGCCCACTTGGCCAATAGGATCCAAAGTTTCAGGCAAAGAACCCACGACAAAACCGATCGGTAATGTGTGTAATACACACGGATTCTTCTCCGAAATTGATTTTTTTGCCTCCTCCGTAATCTCTAAAATCTCCTTTACAGTTACCGGATCAGATGTATTTTTACGCTGTTTCGTAATCGTATAAGGACTTACATTGATATGACTGCCAGACAAGTTGGATGAGAAATAATACTCTTTAGTCTTCCCGGGAAGTGCTACCGCGATTTGATTAATTGCCTCAGATATAGCGGCCGAAGTTTTATTGATATTGACGATTTCACCATGTAAAATAAAGCCTGTCGTAGAAGCTTTTCCTGTCGCAACAATCTCTAATAAACCTTGTGCATTTTGCTTGCCTGCTACAGCCTTTATAAATGAACTACCAATATCGAGTCCAATGATCAAATCGTTCCGCATAAAATATAATGTATTGTAGAATGAACACGCCCCCAAAAGGCGATTTAGTTTTGAAATTACCTAAAATGACTAATAATCACAAATTACCTGATTCTTATATTTTAGATGTACCCATGAGTAGGTATCCCAACCTTTATTTGGGATGATTTTCTTATAAAATAAAGCTAGCTTTTTGAATTTTGTCTCGATGTGTATCGGCAAACCGAAGTCGATATATGTTTTCCCCATGGTCGGCACCATGATAATACCGCCATCTTCGGCAACAATAACTTGTGCGATTTGAGCTTTCCAAAATTCATCTTTATGTATGAATTCAAAAAAAGGTAAAAGTGTTTTTCCACGTTCGTCACGTAGGTCGCGCCGACTATCCTTAAAGAATGGGCCAGATACAACCAAAATTCGTGGGGTGAACAAATCACTCGTAGCGATTAGTCGGCCTTCTTGCGTCACATACTGATCTCGTAAATTCGAAGCGCCCGTTGTAAAACGCAAAATGCGGGCAATAGGGCTATATTCTTTTACTGAAATAATTATTTTTCCACTAAAATCATGATGCGCTTCACACGATTTTACGAGCGGGATCCGCTTTACGCGTTGCTCTATTTGATGCAACGATATCTCATTCAATGGCTTATTTAGGAAATAATCGCTTCCCTGATTTGTGACCATCAAGTTAATATCTTGCTTACCCAACAGGGGTTTTTCATTTTCTGAGTCTAACTTAACTACAATTCCAGTACAGGTAACATCATTATAGCTAATCTCCTCATAGATGACAGCGGCAATCGCTAATCCCATGAGTATAACAATACTCAGGAGCTTTTTTAAACGCTGTATTTTAAAATTTGTGGAGGGACTCATGCTACGAAGTTAAGGCCAATTTACAATCATTCAAAAGTAAGTCGATATCTCCTGCTCCCATCGTGATTAATAGTCGCGGTTTTTCTAATTGCATGTGCTGAATGAAGTCTTCTTTGCCAATGACACATTTTTTTTCCATTGGGATTTTACTCAAAAGCAATTCAGATGTAACTCCGGGAATTGGCAATTCGCGTGCTGGATAGATATCCAACAAAAATACTTCATCAGCAATCGCCAAGCTCGTACCAAAATCTTCTAAAAAATCACGTGTCCTTGAAAAAAGATGTGGCTGGAAAACAGCAACAATTTTTTCATCTGGATATAAGGCTTTGACTGAAGTTAGACAAGCACTAATTTCTGTAGGATGATGCGCATAATCATCAATCATTACATGCTCTTCCGTTTCCACATGGTATTCAAAGCGACGCTTCACACCTTTAAAGGACGCAATTCCTGCTTTTATATCTGCCGGACCCACGCCGTGATGCATGGCTAAGGCACTTGCTGCCAACGTATTTTCTATGTTATGAAAGCCAGGAATGCGCATTGGAATATCCGTTATTTGACCACCTGGGTAAAGCATGTCAAACACCATGCGGTGGTTTTCAATGCGAATATTTGTTGCTTGATAATCCCCTTGATTAATGCCAAAGGTGTAATCTTTTTCATCAGAAACGAGTGTCAAACCTGATTTTTGGATAAAGAATCCACCCGGTTTGATTTGGTCGACAAATAATTGGAACGATTCTAGTACCTGTTCAGCCCCACCGTAAATGTCTAAATGATCTGCATCCGTCGATGTTACGACCGCAGCCGTAGGATGCAATGTCAAAAATGAGCGATCATATTCGTCCGCTTCTACCACGCAAACCATGTTTTCACGTCCTTGATTTGGAATGAAATTTGTTCCATAATTTTGGGTAATGCCACCTAGAAATGCCGTTACATTTTGCTTTGCATGAACCAATAAGTGGGTCAATAACGATGACGTAGTAGTTTTTCCATGAGTACCTGCGACAGCAAGCGTTGGCATTTGTTCCGTGATCCAACCCAAAATTTGGGAACGTTTCCATAAGGGGATGTTGGCGGCCAACAAATAATTCTTTTCAATGTGGTTGGCTGGGATTGCCGGAGTATAAATAAATAAACATGAATCAGGTTCAGTTAGGCAGATTACGGGAATCAGGTCTACAGAATCTTCATAGTGAATGACCATTCCTTCGCTTGATAGCGTGCGCGTTAGCGGGCTTTCGGTTTTATCATAGCCAGCAACCGGATATCCATTGTGCAAGAACCAGCGGGCGATGGCCGACATCCCGATACCTCCGATGCCTAGAAAGTAGACTTGTTTTAAGTCGGCCATGGAAACGTTTATGCGCATGCGTTCATTTCGTTTAAGATGGCTTGGGCGATTTCTGTGGCTGCGTAAGGTTTACCCATGGCTAAGCTTTGTAGTCCCAGTTCCGTTAATACTTCTGTATTTTTCAATGTCTTTAATGCGGTAGGAACCAAATCAGCTTGTGCGTCTTTATCTACGACTAAACGTGCTGCTCCATTGGTAACCAGACTTTTTGCATTTTCAGTTTGATGATCTTCGGAGGCATTTGGGAAAGGAACCAAAATACTTGGTTTACCTGCCAAACAAATTTCAGAAACACTGAGCGCCCCAGCGCGGGAAACCACTAAGTCGGCCATTGCATACGCTAAATCCATCTCATAAATAAAGGCCGAAACATAGCTTTTGAGTCCTTTAGTTGCTACTGAGGCCTTTTTTGCCTCATTTTCGAACGACACCCCTGTTTGCCAGATTAACTGAACATCTGCTTCCGCTACATCCGCTAATCCTTGCTGGATGGCCAGATTGATGCTTCGTGCGCCTTGACTTCCACCGATGACCAGGATCGTTTTTTTGTTCGGATCTAGTCCAAAAAACGAGGCTCCTTTTTCTTTTTTCCCAGTCAGGTCAATAAGGTCTTTGCGGACTGGATTTCCGGAGAGTGTCATTTTATCTTTTCCGAAGAATTTTTCCATACCGGGGTAGGCGACAAAAATATGTCTTGCTTTGCTGCTTAGTGCTTTATTGGTAATACCAGCGAACGAATTTTGTTCTTGAATGTAAAATGGAATTCCTTTGATCCAAGCGGCAATTAACATGGGTCCAGAGGCATAACCGCCTACACCAATGGCCACATCTGGTTTGAATTCGGCAATAATTTGAAAGGCTTTACGCAAGCTTTGAATCAGCTTAAAGGGAAACAATAGGTTTTTAGCCATGTGTTGGCGGTTGATTCCAACGATAGGTAATCCTTGAATATTGAATCCGGCTTTGGGAACTTTTTCCATTTCCATTTTGCCTTCGGCACCCACGAATAGAAATTCGAGGGAGGGGTCTTGGTCTTTCAGTGCCGTTGCGATGGCGATCGCAGGATATATATGTCCACCGGTTCCGCCTCCAGAAATGATGATTCGTTTGATTCCCACTAAATAACGGATTTAAGGTCTTTTGTTTCCATTTCCTTGTCGCGGCTGATGGATAAAATTAAGCCAATACTAATGGCAGTAAATAAAAGTGACGTGCCTCCCGCAGAAATCATGGGCATCGGTTGGCCCGTTACCGGTCCAGCACCTACGGCCACAAGCATATTAATGAAGGCTTGAATCACAATGGAAAATGTCAAACCCGCTGATAGTAGACCACCTAGTGGTTTACCGCTATAGCGAATAACGGATGAGCCTCGCCACATAAACCACAAGAATAGGAGTGGAATGGCCAAGCCCATAATGAGCCCATATTCCTCTAAAATAATGGCGTAAACGAAATCCGATTCTGCTTGTGATAAGATGAATCTGTATTGACTATTTCCGGGGCCTTTAGGAATAAGCGCGCCCGTTGCGATGGCGTACCAACTTCGTTTTAGTTGGTAGTTTTCATCTTTATCCTCCAGGTTTTTAAGGCCATTTGTGTTAGATAATGTTCTTTGTGCGTACGTTGCCAAACGTGCTTTTACGGTGGCAGCGCGCTGTCCAATGCCTAGTGTAACAACGGAGCCTGCGATAAATCCGACGATTCCCATGATAAGGAATATGGATTTAAAGGGTACGCGGCCAAAGATCATAAGAACAATACTGGTTAAGAAAATTAGGATTGCCGTAGAGAAATTGGATAGCATAACCAAAAAGCAAGTGATACCTATTTGGATTAAAATAACGGTGATTACGCCGATGTTATAGGAACTTTGATCAGCCTGTCGGGTTGAAAATATCTTAGCTAAACTCATGGTTAAGCAAAGTTTAGCCATGTCTGAGGGCATAAAACTGATAAATCCGAGGTCGATCCATCGGCTCGCCCCACCTTTGTTTTCGCCGAAAAAGAAGGCAATTAGGATAAGAATCCAAGAGAAAATCAGGAAGATATTACTGTACTTAGCGACTTTCAAATAGTTTTGGCGCGATATCCAGGACATTAAGGCAAAGGAACCAGCTAATAAAAATATTGATTTCCCAATGTTTAAAATGGGGACCATAGGGCCGCCCATGAACATTTTTCCTTTGGCAGAAAATTGAATGAGTAGTCCAAAAATATTGAGCAAAAAAACGATGAACCAAATTTGGTAGTCGCCTGCTAAACGGGTTTTGATAAAATTTGTTATTCTAGCTTCCATGAGTTAATCGGTTAACGGTCGCCTTAAATTGATCCCCGCGGTCTTCGTAATTTTTAAATAAATCAAAACTAGCGCATGCAGGAGAAAGGAGTACGATATCGCCTGATTCGCCCCATTGCATACTCGTTGACACGGCAGTTTCCAACGAATCTGTCGACATGATCTTAGGTACTCGGTCGCCAAAATGTGCCATTAATTTAGCATTATCTGTCCCAAGGCAAATCATACCTTTCACTTTTGACTTGACTAAATCGTTTAGGACGTCATATTCGTTGCCTTTATCTACGCCACCAATGATCAAAATTAATTTCTTTTTAAATGAGTTTAGTGCATAGAATACAGCGTCCACATTGGTTGCTTTCGAGTCATTGATGAATTGAATTCCATGCCAATTACCGCAAGGTTCTAATCTATGTGGTGCATTTTGAAACGATCCTAGATTTGCTTGAATATCCGACCAAGCTACGCCAGCTTCGGTAGCTGCTAAAACGGCAGCGGCCATGTTGATGGCATTATGTGGTCCTTGAATCGGGGCAGTGGCTCGTACAATCTTGCCAAACGCAAACTGAATCGCATCATCCGTGATATTTGCTGCGCCAGACGATTTATCAAAATGAATGACCCGCTGGTGCGCTACTGCTGCAGGAATTAATTCCTTGTATTGTTGGATCACTTCGTCGTCTCCCCAATAGATACACGCGGTTTGCGTGTTCGCATTTTGGAAGATTCGAAATTTGGAGTGAATGTAATTTTCGAATTTATAGTCGTAGCGATCGAGGTGATCAGGCGTGATGTTGATGAGTACAGCCACATCCGGTTTGAAATCAAAGCAGCGATCTAGTTGAAAGCTGGATATTTCGAGTACATAATAGTCGAAGGAATCTTCCATTACTTGTTTGGCAAAACTTTGACCAATATTACCTGCTAATCCTACGTTGAATCCGGCCTCTTTGAGCAAGTGGTAGGTGAGTAGGGTTGTGGTTGTTTTGCCGTTGCTTCCGGTGATGGCGATCAATTTTGCTTTTGTGTAACGCGCGGCGAATTCAATTTCAGAAACGAGTGGTATTCCTTGTTTTTTGATTGTTTGTACGAGTTCGCTTTTTTCGGGTATTCCCGGGCTGATGATAATTTCGTCCGCTTTTAAAATTTCGGATACGGTATGCTTTTCGGATTCGAAAGGAATGGCTTGACTGCGTAATTGATCTTGGTAATGTTCTTTTAGTTTTCCTTGGTCGGAAAGAAAAACGCTAAAGCCTTTTGATTGGGCTAGTAAT
This sequence comes from Spirosoma fluviale, assembly GCA_945883625.1. Classification (GTDB taxonomy): domain Bacteria; phylum Bacteroidota; class Bacteroidia; order Cytophagales; family Spirosomataceae; genus Aquirufa; species Aquirufa fluvialis_E. The sequence goes on along the minus strand of CAMCXW010000001.1, from coordinate 43,431 downwards.
GCCGCGCCAACGCCACTTTCTCCTCCTCCCAAAATGACTATATGGCTCATGCGCGCTGATTTTGACTAAACGTAATTTGGTTACAATTTAGAAAATGTATGTCATTTTTTCAAACGAGATTTGCGGCATCTGATTGATTTTTTACACAAAAAAAAGACCAGCTTTTCGGCTGGTCTTTTGATTTTATTATTGGCTGAATTATACCAAAGCGATACGTTTGAATGACGCGATCGTAAGACCTTTTTGCGTTGATTCTACATATTGACGGATCGTAATAGATGAATCTTTTACGAACTGTTGGTTCAATAAAGTTTGTTCTTTATAGAACTTCTCTAATTTACCTACAGCGATTTTCTCCAACATAGCCTCTGGCTTTCCTTCTTGACGTGCTTGATCTTTTCCAATCTCGATTTCGCGTTCGATTGTTTCAGCATCAACGCCGTCTTTGTCCAAAGCAACTGGCTTCATAGCCGTGATTTGCATCGCGATATCTTTACCTACTTCTTGAACATCGGCACCTTGAACATTTTCGAATGCTACTAAAACACCGATTTTATTGTTGGAGTGAATGTAAGAAACTACTTTTTCAGCTGAGATATTTTCGTAAGCTGCTAACGTGATTTTTTCACCAATTTTACCAGTTAGGTCGATGATGTGTCCTTCTATAGAACGGCCATCAGCTAAAGGCTCAGCTAATAAATCATGTGCAGATGGAGCGTGAGATTTCACAGCAGCATCTAAGATATTTTTAGCTAAATCGTTGAAAGCATCTACTTTTGAAACTGGCTCAGTCTCACATGCAAGGGCGATTAATTTACCGTTTGAATGGTCAGCGTTCATCGCGATTAAAACAACACCTTCATTCGTTTGATTGTCGGCACGTTTCGCGGCTACTTTTTGACCTGCTTTGCGAAGGATATCTACGGCTGCTTCGAAGTCGCCATCGGCTTCTATCAAAGCTTTCTTGCAATCCATCATTCCGGCGCCAGTCATTTGGCGTAATTTATTAACGTCTGCGGCTGTAATTGACATAATTGGAATATTAGTTATTCTTGTTCTGCTTCTTTTTCATATTTGGCAGCTACCTTAGCTGCTTCTTGTGCATCTGCGTCTAATAAACGTTTTGCTTCTTCCTCTTCTGCGATGCGCGCGTCGTCTTTATCTTGCTTACGCTCAGATAAACCTTCTTCAATCGCTTGGCTGATGGATTTTACGATCACTGCAATCGATTTGTACGCATCATCATTCGCTGGGATTGGGTAGTCAACTAATTCAGGATTAGAGTTTGTATCACACATAGCGAAAACTGGGATACCCAATTTCTTTGCTTCCGATACAGCGATGTGCTCACGCTTCACGTCAATCACGAACAATGCCGCTGGTAGACGTGTCAATTCGGTGATACCACCTAACACACGCTTCAATTTTTCCTCTTCACGCGTCATCATTAAACGCTCGCGTTTCGCAAGAGTTTTCACGATAACTTCGTCTTTTAACATCTTGTCGATGCTTGACATTTTCTTGATTGACTTACGTACAGTCGCGAAGTTTGTCAACATACCACCTAACCAACGGTCAGTTACGTATGGCATCTTTAATTTATCTGCCTCTGTTGTTACGATTTCTTGCGCTTGTTTCTTCGTCGCAACGAACATGATCTTACGACCAGAACGTACGATAGCACGCATTGCTGCAGATGCTTCTTCAAGGCTAGAAATAGTTTTGTTAAGATCAATGATGTGGATACCATTTTTCTCCATAAAGATGTATGGAGCCATTTTTGGATCCCACTTACGTGTCAAGTGACCGAAGTGAACGCCTGCGTCAAGCAAGTCGTTGTAGCTTAATTGTGCCATTTTGGTTGTTTAAGAATGTGAAAAATAAAAATGTGGAAAAGGCATCGGCAACAGACAAGCCTTTCCCACGAACTCTTTTTAACGCTTAGAGAATTGGAATCTCTTACGAGCTTTCGCACGTCCTGGTTTCTTACGCTCAACCATACGAGGGTCACGCGTTAAGAATCCTTCTTTTTTCAAAGGAGAACGTAATTCAGCATCTTGCGTTTGAAGTGCACGTGAAATCGCCATACGAAGCGCTTCAGCCTGACCTTTGATACCACCGCCATCAATTTTGGCTGTAATGTCAAAAGAACCGACCGTGTTCGTTAATGCGAACGGTTGGTTTACCACAATCTGAAGAATCTCAGAAGGGAAGTAATCCGTTAATGTCCGGCCATTAATTTTCATTTGGCCTTTACCTGGTGTCATCGAAATACGCGCTACTGCCGTCTTTCTTCTACCGATTTTACTTGTTATTTCTGCCATTTTAAATGTCCGTTAAAACTTGATTTCTTTAGGTTGCTGTGCTGCATGTGGATGCGCTGATCCTGCGTACACAAATAAGTTATTGAACAAAGAACGTCCTAAACGATTCTTAGGTAACATACCTTTTACAGCTGCTTCAACAACGCCTCTTGGGTTTTTAACTAAAACCTCGCGTGGTGTTGCAAAACGCTGACCACCTGGATACCCCGTGTGACGGATGTAAACCTTGTCAGTCATTTTCTTACCTGTCAAACGAATTTTCTCCGCATTGATGACAATTACTTGATCACCACAATCTACGTGAGGCGTATACGAAGCCTTGTGCTTACCACGAATGATTTTCGCGATTTCTGAGCAAAGACGTCCTAAAATTTGGTTTTCTGCATCTACTACCACCCAGTCCTTTTGAACCGTAGCTTTATTGGCAGAGATCGTTTTGTAACTTAAAGTATCCACTAGTATTAATGTTTAACTGTTGAATCATTTCCACCAAGACCACGGAATTTGCCTTAAGGATTTGATTATGACCTATTTTATCTTTCAAACGGGCATTCAATCGAAAAATGGGAGTGCAAATTTAGAAATTCAAGAACTAATATCCAAGCCTGATTCTAAATTATTTGTGAATAAAAAAAGGAGACCGAGGCCTCCTTCTTCAAAAGTGCTTTTAAACACTAGATACCACTCATATCGAAGGTATCCATGAATGCCGTCGTGAACTTACCTGATTTAAAACCAGGGTCATCCATCAGCTTAATGTGGAATGGAATTGTTGTTTTTACTCCTTCAATTACAAATTCTTGTAAAGCACGCTTCATACGAAGCAACACTTCTTCCCGACTTTGACCACTCACGATCACTTTCGCAATCATGGAGTCGTAGTTGGGTGGAATAGTGTAGCCTGAATATACGTGCGAGTCTATACGTACCCCATGACCACCAGGAAGATGTAAATTTGTGATTTTACCTGGAGAAGGGCGGAATCCATTGGCTGGATCTTCTGCATTAATCCGGCACTCTAACGCATATAATTTCGGGAAGTAATTTTGTCCTGAAATCGGAATCCCAGCAGCTACTTTAATTTGCTCCTTTATCAAATCGAAATCGGTTACTTCTTCCGTAATTGGGTGCTCCACTTGGATACGGGTATTCATTTCCATGAAGTAGAAATCACCGTGTTTATCCACTAAAAATTCGATGGTACCTGCGCCTTCGTAGCCAATTGCGCTTGCGCCTGCGATGGCCGCATTTCCCATTTTAGTACGTAATTCATCTGTTAAAGCAGGAGAAGGTGTTTCTTCACATAATTTTTGGTGACGACGCTGGATGGAACAATCACGCTCGGAGAGGTGACATACTTTTCCAAATTTATCACCTACCACCTGGATTTCGATGTGACGTGGCTCTTCCACGAATTTCTCCATGTACATACCGTCGTTACCAAATGCCGCTGCTGCTTCCATTTTGGCATCGTCCCATAATTTACGAAATTCAGATTCTTCGCGAATAATACGCATTCCACGACCGCCACCACCGGCAGTAGCCTTGATGATGACTGGATAAACAATCGATTTAGCTAATTCAATAGCTTCTTCGACGGTGTCCAACAAACCATCTGAACCAGGAATAACGGGTACACCCGCTTTCTTCATCGTATTCTTAGCGGTGGCTTTGTCGCCCATTTGGTTGATCATTTCCGCGGATGCGCCGATAAACTTGATGCTATGCTCGGAACAAATGCGCGAAAATTCTGCATTTTCAGATAGGAAACCATAGCCTGGGTGAATGGCATCTGCACCTGTCACTTCAGCTGCGGAAATTAAGGCTGGAATGCTGAGGTATGAATCACGGCTTGGCGGGGGTCCAATACACACGGCCTCATCCGCAAAGCGAACGTGTAAACTTTCCCGGTCAGCAGTTGAAAAAACAGCAACTGTCTTGATGCCCATTTCTTTGCAGGTACGAATGATGCGTAACGCGATCTCACCTCGATTTGCAATGAGTATTTTTTTAAACATATAATTTGATTTGTCTGTATGCATACTTAATCCAAACGGGGTATGCGGCAGGCTCATAATTAAGCTTTTTCTACTACGAATAATGGTTGGTCAAACTCCACTGGGCTTGCATTTTCCACTAAAATTTGCACGATTTTTCCAGAAATCTCTGAATCAATTTCGTTGAATAACTTCATTGCTTCAATCATGCACAAGGTTTTTCCGGGTGCGATTTCTGTGCCAACTTCCACAAAATTATCTTTATCTGGACCAGCTGCACGATAGAATGTGCCTATCATTGGGGATTTGACTGTAAATAGGTTGTCGGCAACCGGCGCCGCCACTGGAGCAACTGGTGCCGCCGCCGCCGGTGCTGCAGCTACTGGAGCTGGAGCAGCAGCAACTGTTACTACTGGAGCAACCGCGCTATTTTTTTTCACTGAAACTTTTAAACCCTCAGTTTCAATGCTCACTTCCGCTAAGGGAGATTTTGCGATGTAATCTAACAATCGTTGTATTTCTTTCGTATCCATTTCGGTTTATTAATAGGTGACCGTTTTTACTTTGACAAATGTATATAAAATTATTTGACGCGCTCCGCGTATGAATAAGTTCTTGTATCTACTTTGATTAATTCATCTTGCTCAATAAAGATAGGAACCGTAATTGTTGCCCCTGTCTCCACTGTAGCTGGTTTTTTAGGCGAGTTCGCCGTATCTCCGCGTACGCCTGGTTCCGTATACGTAACTTTCAATTCAACAAATGGAGGCAATTCGCAAGAAAGTGCGGAATCATTTTCCGTATTAATCAAAATCTCAACTTCTTGACCCTCTTTCATCAAATCGGCCATGACGCATAGATTTTCATTTAGGAGGATTTGCTCAAAAGACTCTTGGTCCATAAAGTTATAGCCGTATTCGTCTTTGTAAATAAATTGGAATTTTCTGCGCTCAACGCGCACCGGATAGATAGCCACACCTGAGTTAAAGGTGTTATCTAATACTTTTCCAGAGCTCAATGAGCGTAATTTAGTCCGAACAAATGCCGGACCTTTTCCTGGTTTTACATGAAGAAATTCAATGATTGAAAACAAATCGTCATTGTACTTGATCACCATGCCATTTTTAATATCTGCTGTAGTTGCCATTGTGTTTTGTTGATTATTTTGGATCGTATGCCCACGTTATGTAAGCGGAACCCCACGTAAAGCCGCCACCAAAGGCCGCCAAAATTAATTTATCTCCTTTTTTTAATTGACTTTCATAATCCCATAAACATAATGGAATCGTCGCCGCAGTCGTATTGCCATATTTTTGGATATTCAACATAACCTTCTCCTCACCGATGCCCATCCGACTCGCCGTGGCATCAATGATCCGTTTGTTGGCCTGATGTGGCACCAAAAACCGAATGTCATCGCCCACTAAGTCATTGCGCTCCATTATCTCCGCGGAAACATTCGCCATGCGCGTCACCGCAAATTTATAAACAGCTTGTCCTTCCTGACGGATGTAATGTAGTTTTTGCTCAACAGTCTCATGCGTTGGAGGGTAAGCGCTACCGCCACCTTTTTGCATTAAACTTTCACAGCCTTCACCATCAGATTTCAAGATGAAATCTTGAACGCCTAAACCTTCTGTATTGGGCTCCAATAGCACTGCGGCTGCACCATCACCAAAAAGAATACACGTGGTGCGGTCAGTGTAATCAACGATGGCCGACATTTTATCTGCGCCAACGACAATGACCTTTTTGTAACGGCCAGCTTCGATGAATGCAGAGCCAACAGCTAGTGCATTTAAGAATCCAGAACATGCTGCTGCTAAATCGAAAGATGCTGTTTCGTTGATGCCTACCGACCTACAAATCAGATTGGATGCCGACGGAAATAAGTAGTCCGGAGTTACCGTTGCGCAAATCAATAAATCAATTTGCTCAGGAGTTGAATTCGTTTTCCGAAGTAATTCTTCTACCGCTTTGGCTCCCATGACAGAAGTCCCTTGTCCTTCACCTTTTAAGATGCGACGCTCTTTAATTCCTGTGCGGGAGGTAATCCACTCGTCATTTGTATCTACTAACTTTTCTAACTCTTCATTCGTTAGCACATAATCAGGGACGTATCCGGCTACGCCCGTTATGGCTGCGCTTATTTTATTTGACATATCGTATTAGTTGTTTTCGACGGCTGCCTTAATTTTTTGGCAAACATTCGATTTTACTATGTTTTGGCATAATTTAATCATGTTCATAATGGCCTTTGGACTTGAAGCCCCATGGGCAATAATAACATTTCCATTGATGCCAATAATAGGGCTTCCTCCGTAATTCTCGTAATTAGTACGATCCACAAATTCGTTCATCATGCCCTCTTCTTTCATGATGTTGTAAATGGATTCACCCATTTTAAGGACAATATTACCGGTAAAACCATCCGTGACAATCACATCTGCTTTCCCGCGGAAAATATCTTTCCCCTCTAAATTACCAACAAAATTTAATTTTTCGTTTGCCTTCAGTAAAGCATAGGTCGCTTGCGTCAACGTGGAACCTTTTTGCTCTTCCTCGCCTATATTCAATAATCCGACGCGTGGACTTTCAATTCCGCGTGTGGCCGCTGCGTAAGCTGAACCTAATACCGCCCACTGAGCGAGCATTTCAGGTTTGCAGTCGGCATTCGCCCCAATATCCAACATCACCGAATGTGTGCCATCCGTCTGTGGGATAAATCCGGCAATAGCAGGACGCTGAATTCCTTCGATTGTTTTGACAGAGAATAAGGAGCCTACCATCATGGCACCCGTATTTCCGGCCGATGCGAAAATATCGGCTTTGCCCTCCTTTAAAAGCGCAAACCCAATTCCGATGCTGGAATTGGGCTTTTGTGCTAATGCTCGGGTGGGATGTTCTCCCATTTCAATAACTTGATCCGCGTGAATAATACGAATCTGACCGCCCGCATATCCGCGTTCAGCCAATAATGTATTTAGTATATCCGTTGGGCCAACCGCAAGAATAACTGCTTCCGGGGCTAAATTTGAAATCGCTAAAAGAATCCCATCAACTATTGTTTCGGGGGCATAATCCCCGCCCATTACGTCGATTGCTATGTTCATTTACTAGGTGTTTAAATACTAAATCTAAGGACAAAAATAGTATTAATTTTAGTCAATAAATAGTATTTTAACGGGACTTTTTGGCAAAACTCAAAAAAAACTGATTTTTTTGATCCAAGCAAAATTAACGTGCAGAATATCCTTCTACAATCATTTTACCTTTGTAATATAAATTTCCCTCATGCACGTGTGCACGGTGATACAGGTGAGTTTCGCCTGTTTGTGGGTCTACGCCTAAATGCTTAGGAGTTCCGAAATCATGCGCTCTTCTCGTATCACGACGCGTAGTAGAGATTTTTCGTTTAGGATGTGCCATCGTATTTGTTAATTAATTTTATTTTAAATCTTTTAATTTTTGAAGTGCAGCCCAGCGTGGGTCCGTTGCTTCCTCTGCCGACTTCGTTTGATTTGCATCCGCACGATCTGTCGTGTAAATAAATTCATCTCTTTCAGTATCCGTTCCTTCTACTAAAAAACGCGGATGCAATTTCTTCATAGGAACCTCTAACGCAATAAAATCAAATATATCTTGCGATAAGTTTAATTTGGGTTCTTTGCGGTCCAACAAAAATAAATTGTCCCCCATGTCCTCATTGTGGTCTGAATACTTAAAAATAAGTTTCTCATTCACCGCAAGTGCATAATCAAAGAGCTCCAGCGATCGGTCACAAGTCAATTCTATTGAACCCGTAATCTGTAACTGAACTTGAATCATTAAGGCCGACTTCGTTAAGTCAACCGTCACATTAAATGTGCCTTTCTCTACCCAATCCTGCTCAAAAGCTGCAAAAAATGTATCATTCCCGCTAAAAGTGTATTGATACGCTTTATCTTCTAATGAAATGATGGGTATCTGGTACGCTTCTAATACTTTCATGACACGGCTTGTGCTAAAAAAAGGAATGCAAAATTAGGTAAATTTTCGGAAACAGCAAGTAAGACGCTTACCTTTTTCATAAAATCTTACGACCTTTGAACAGATGACCCAGTCGAAAAAATCTTTATGGACGTTTAGTGTAGCCTTTATGGCTTTTGAATGTCTATGTATGGTAGTTTTAATATCATCTACGCGGCTTGATCAAATGACATGGGTGAATTCGCATCATGCACTTTGGGCGGATTATATGTTTCGTTTCTTTACGTCACTCGCTGAGGTTTTCTTGCCGATAGCCCTAGCCATCTATTTTTACAATCGAAAACGAGTTTTTTTTGTCCCTTTTTTGACTTCATATGCCGTCTCTACGCTTATTATTCAAGGAATTAAGCATCTGATTTTCCCGAATGCCTTGCGGCCAATTGCCTATTTTGCTAACCTACATTTATCCTGGTATCTAGTTCCAGGGGTGGACGTTCACACGCAAAATAGCTTTCCCTCGGGACATACTTCCGCAGCTTGGTTTATGTTTTTTTGGTTTGCTTTATTGGGCAAATCGCGTCTTTGGGGACTATTTATGGCACTTGCGGCCATAGGAGTCGCTTATTCACGGATTTACCTGATGCAGCATTTTCCGATTGATGTCACATTCGGTGCGGGGATTGGTTTTTTAAGTTCTGCACTTGTGTATTATTTTATGCTGTATAAACCAAATGAGAATGATGTCAAACATAATGCGTAAACCCTATTTAATGTGGTCGATTATTGGGGCAATCGTGTTTATTCCTTTCTTAGGGGCGTCGCATTTATTTGATTGGGACGAAATTAATTTTGCGGAATCAGCGCGTGAGATGTTGGTCAGCGGTGATTACCTCAGCGTACAAATTAACTTTCAGCCGTTTTGGGAAAAGCCACCCTTGTTCATGTGGCTTCAAGTGTTGAGTTTTCAGTTTTTTGGCACATTTACGGAATCGGCATGGACGTCCATGGAATTTGCTGCTCGCTTTCCAAATGCAATAATTGGCATCGCAACCTTATTAGTCGTTTATCGAATCGGGTCGAAGCATGTGTCCGAACGCATGGGCCACCTCTGGGCATTTTCCTACATGGCAGCCATCACGCCACACGTTTATGCAAGTTCAGGTATCATTGATCCGCTATTTAATCTTTTTATTTTTTCGGGCGTTTATTTGATAAGTCGGTTTTACGCGAATCCCAATTCCTTTCAACCTGCTTTCTGGGCCGGTATATGCATCGGATTAGGTATGTTGACCAAAGGCCCCGTGGCACTTTTACTGTGGGTGTTGACGATTTTTGTTTTTGCTTTGATTCATCGGGCTGAGGTTTTTGCCAATTTCAAACGATTGTTTTCCGGAGTAATATTGGCCGCAATACTGGCAATTGCCCTTTTTGTCACGTGGTACGCCTTGATTGTTTGGCATTTCGGATGGGGAATTTTGCTTGACTTTTTTGCTTATCAAATACGCTTGTTGACGACCGGTGATGCCGGTCATGGCCAACCGTTTTATTATCATTTTTTTGTTTTACTCTTGGGTTGTTTTCCCATTTCGATTTGGGCGGGTCCGCGGTTATTTTCGCGAAATCAACCAGCTAGTTTAAGTCAATGGATGCAAGTTTTGTTTTGGGTTGTGTTGATTTTGTTCAGCCTAGTCAAGACTAAAATTGTGCATTACTCGAGTATGTGCTGGTTGCCATTAACTTATTTCTCTGCGCTCGTTTTGCATGATTGGTCCACGGGAGATTGGACATGGAAGCGTGGGTATACGATTTTTCTAACTTGCGTTGGGGTAATTTTAGCCTTGGTTTTAACGCTTGTCCCTTGGATTGGGATGCATGCAGGCGCTTACAGCGTGTATATCAAAGATGTTTTTGTGCAGGGTAATTTACAAGCTCCCGTTTATTGGGAGGGCTGGGAAGTTGTAATTGGCATGGTTTTGGGGCTTGTGGTGTTAGTTACGGTTTGGCAAAAAAAAATACAATTTAAACATATCATGCGTTTGATGGGAGCTGGAGTTAGTATAATTATGGCTTACATGGCCATAGTCGTTCCCAAAATTGAGGGATATACGCAGGCAACACCGCTAGATTTTTACATTTCGCATGTAGGTCAAAAGGTCTACATCGAGCCAGTTGGCTTCAAATCTTTCGCGCACCTACTGTATTTTCAAAAGCAGGCGTATAGTCCGTCGGGTGAGGAGTTAATGAAACAATCCTCGACAGATCGTCCCACCTATTTGGTGATGAAGACGAATGCCGAGGATCGCTACAAGTACCATCCCAACTTGATTTTGATCAAGGAAGAGAATGGTTTTTTATTCTACAAGCACAAATAGGCTTATTTAAGTTCAGTGGGCGTAAAGAAGAAAGCTCCTTCGATTGCTGCATTTGCGTCCGAATCAGATCCATGAATCGCGTTTGATCCTATTGAGCGGGCAAATTGCTTACGAATTGTGCCTTCTGCCGCTTTGGCTGGGTCTGTTGCTCCGATTAGTATTCGAAACTCTTCTATGGCATTTTCTTTTTCCAAGACCATGGGAATGATTGGATTGGAAGACATGTGCTCACAAAGCTCACCGTAAAATGGGCGCTCTTGATGAACTTCATAAAATTTTCCTGCTTCTTCCATGCTCAGGTGCACTTTTTTCATCGCGACGATTCTAAATCCCGCGGCTTCAATTTGTTCAATGATAGGTCCCGTAAATCCATCTACAATGGCATCGGGTTTAATCATGGTAAAAGTTCTGTTTGTTGGCATCTCGTTTTTATTACTTTTCAACAAATTTATCTTTAACTTTGCGAACGCCCAAATCATAAGCACTTTATCCAACTTTATGTCATCAATTTCTGCACTACGTGCTGCCTTAGTTCCGGGCCAACAAGTTATTATTACGACGCATTTTAATCCTGATTCTGATGCCATTGGTTCTACATTAGCCTGGCAGAAGTATTTGATTAAGAAGGGTTTAGATGCAATTGTTGTTGTTCCTTCCGGGTTATCGGCAAATCTATTGTGGATGCCTGGCGCTGCTGATATACTTGATTTTGAAAATATTTTACACAAGGTTCAAATTGACGGATTGATACAGTCGGCGGATTGGATTTTTTGCCTTGATTTCTCGGGCATGCAGCGTTTGCATGGCTTGGCGAAATGGGTCGAAGCGGCTCGTTGCCAGAAGGTAGTTATTGACCATCACTTGGATCCGGAGGATTTTGCCGATTATTATTATCATCGGACAGTTGCGGCGTCTACCTGTGAGTTGATTTTTGATTTGATTCAAGAATGGGGCGACGAAGCCTTAATTGATACGGATATGGGGTCATGCTTATATTCGGGAATTATGACGGATACGGGATCATTCCGACATCCAAATACGACAGCACATGTGCACGAAGTTGTTGCAGCGTTGATTAAAATAGGAGTGAATACAAACGCGGTTCATCGCAAGGTATTTGATTCGGCGAGTTTGCAACGTTTGCGCTTTATGGGTCATGTGCTGGCAAACCGCTTGGAATATTTACCTGATTATCATTTAGCCTTTATGTGGATTACGGAGGAAGATCAAAAACTATTTCATTCGCAACCTGGTGACACGGAAGGCATTGTGAATTATGGCTTACAGTTGGCCGGAGCAATTTGGTCTATTTGTATGATTCAGCGTCCAGATGGTGTAAAGCTATCTTTTCGGTCGATTGAGCCTTTTGCAGTGAACCAATTTGCCGCTACTTATTTTGAGGGTGGTGGACATAAAAATGCGTCTGGCGGACGATTTTCTTCTGGCGGTTTGACAGAAGCGAAGGAAAAATTGCTAGAAGTGTTACCTTTGTACCTTTCTGAAATTAATCGAGTTAAAAATTTATAAAAATAAACAACGAAATCATGCGTAAAATCTTAGGAGTCCTATTTTCTGCTACTGTTTTAATGACAGCTTGTACCAAGGATAAAGTAGAAGTAATTGAAGGAGTAAAAATTCAAATCCACAGTCATGACAACAATGCTAAAAAGTTGAAAGATGGGGACATCATTACGTTTGATTTGGTGATCAAAAATGGCGCTGATTCTGTTTTGCAAGATACGCGTAAGGATGGCCAACCAGGAAAAGGGATGGTTCAGGCACCGCAAGCTGCTCCAGGAGCATTTAAGGGTACATTTGAAAATGGACTTCGTTTATTGTCTATTGGGGATTCGGCCACAATTTTGGTTCCGATCGATAGCTTGGCGAAAACAGTACAAGCTCCATTGCCTCCATTCTTGAAGCCGGGGACTGATTTAAAGTATACGGTAAAGATTTTGAAAGTTCAATCAAAGGCTGAATTTGAAAAAGAAATGGCTGGCCAAGCAGAGAAAGCGAAAGCAGATGCTGCTAAACTACTTGCCCAACAACCTGCTATGATTGATGCATACGTGGCTAAATCAGGTAAGAAATTTACCAAAACAGCTTCAGGATTGCTTGCAAGTATTGAAAAGCCAGGTCAAGGTGCATCGCCTAAAATGGGAGAATCATGGATGGTTAACTACCGTGGCACATTTTTAGATGGAAAAGAATTTGATAAGGGTTCAAATACAGAAATGCCTTTAGGTCAGATGATCCCAGGTTTTAACGAAGCGTTAACTTTATTAAAGGCAGGCGGAAAAGGAGTTTTTGTTATTCCTTCTCAAATGGCCTACGGTGATCAAGGTCGTGGTCCAATCCCAGCTAATTCAGTTTTAGTTTTTGAGGTTGAAGTATTGAGCAAAAAATAAATTGTTGAGGGGGAGATTTGTTCCCCCTTAATTTTGATTGATACGAAAGAAACGTTTTTTTCGTTTAGAAAAGATTATGATAGGTAGTATTCAAAAAGGGTTTTGGGCAATTCTTGCCGTTTGGACGATGAGTTCGTGTTTGTCCAATGTGGAATTAGCAGATGAAGTAAAGGCCAAAGAAAATCAGGCCCAAATTTTAGCTTTTTTTGCGAAACAAAATCAGTCTCCTATTGCGATTGAAAATGGCGCTTATTACGCGCTGACTAAAACAAATTCCACAGGCGAACTAGCCTCCAAGGCAGATACGCTTCAAATGCACTATGAACTTTCAAATTTGCTAACAGGTCAGATTATTGAAAGTCCAAAGGATCCTTTGGTGTACCAATTTGGGTATTTGAATCCCATTTTTGGGCGTTTGATGTCCTATCTAAAGGATGGAGAAGAGGCTGTTATGGGCTTACCGGGTACATCACAATCTTTTGATGGGCTTCCTGCATTTACGCCTGTGAAGGTGGTTATAAAGAATTATTCTGTTCGCAGTCAAAATGATCGCATCGAAGAATATATTGCAGCAAAGAAATATACAGTTAAGGAAAGAACTGCTGATGGCTTACGCTACATTAGTTTGACTCCTGGAACAGGTGACGTTCCTGCGTCCGGGAAAGTAGTTAAATTGAAGTATACAGGCCGTTTATTAAATGGAATTGCATTTGATGGAAATATGGCGCGTACAGATAGCTTCTCTGTGACGATAGGTAGTTCGCAGACGGTTAAAGGCTTTTCAGCAGGTGTTGCCAAGATGCGTCTTGGCGAGCGAGCTGTTCTCGTTTTCCCGTCTTCTCTTGGATATGGTGAAAAAGGATCGAGTACGACCATTCCTGGCTTTACACCCTTAGTTTTTGAAATTTACGTTGCCAAAATTCAATAAAGTAGATGAAATATATTTTTGGTTTAGTATGTATCTGTTCCGTTTTATTTAGTAGCTGTACGCTCGAAACGCCAGAAGACCCTTCGAATAAGAATGAGGTTGAGATTCAAGAATACATCAAGCTCAAGAATTTAACCTTGAAAAAGAGTCCTGAAGGGTTGCACTATCAAACCCCTACTCTAAGAGTTGATGTAAAAATTGTAGGCGAGCTAGTTACTTTTCATTACAAAATGAGCTTGTTGGATGGTAAAATAATCGATTCCACTTCCCGAACTAAAAACATTAATCGATCACTTGTTTGGGGTGTCAATACATCTCAATCGCTATTTAGTTTGCCTTTAAGTTTGCTCAATGAAGGGGAAAGTGGTTTGTTTGTAATCCCGTCAGCTTTGGCTTTTGGGAGTTCCCAATTGGGTGATGTACCTGCATTTTCGGTCATTGTTCTGGAGTTGACCATTGATGCCATTCGAAATGAGGCGGCTCAAATTGCCTTGATTGAAAAAACATACGGTATTGAAAATCCGGAAAGATTGAGTAACGGTCTAGTTTTTAAGAAATTAGTAGCGAATCCAACAGGTGCTGCTGTATCAGCTGATGCGCCTGTTTTAGTAAATTACACGGGTCGTTTGTCTTACAGTTATGTTCATTCAGATGTATCAGGTGCATTTGTTTACAATCCTATTTTTGGGTCGGGGACGTTAGGAACCCCAACGGTCCCTTTTGTCTTGAGTCAAAATAATTTGATTCCTGGATTTACAGAGGCATTGAAAAAGATGCGTGCTGGGGAGAAAGCAGCCGTTATAATTCCATATTCATTGGGTTATGGTACAGCAGGGAACTCGGCGATACCGGGCTATTCTCCTTTGTATTTTGAAATTTCGGTTATTGCGCCCTAGGGATAATGAAACCAATTATTTATTTAGCGACACAAAACAGGCATAAAATAGATGAAATCAAGGATCTCTTAGGAGATCTTTTTGATTTTCGGACGGTTTTTGATTTAGGCTTAGCTGTAGAGATTCCGGAGACGGGAAAAACCTTAACTGAAAACTCGAGGCAAAAAGCACAATATATTGCGCAAAATTTTGGAGGAATTACGTGTTTGGCGGATGATTCAGGATTGGAAGTGGAGGCCTTAAGAGGAGCTCCAGGTGTTTATTCTGCACGCTATGCAGGTGAGCACAAAAGTGATTCGGCGAATATGGCGAAGCTGTTGGAGGTGTTATCTGGCTCTGATAATCGTCAGGCACGGTTTGTTACAATTTTGACATTGCATCATCAGGGTAAATTCTATGTATTTGAAGGCGAGATACAAGGACATATTGAAGCGGAGCAACGGGGATCTAATGGATTTGGATATGACCCAATTTTTGTTCCAGAAGGACTTACGAAAACCTTCGCAGAGTTAAGTTTGGCCGAAAAAAATCAAATAGCACATCGTGCTCGTGCCCTTCAGAAATTCAAAAAATTTGTTTTGGATGACCAGATTTTTGAGGGACATTGATCAAATTGAAATTTAGTAAATATAACTACAGGATGATTTTGTGTCGCAATAGCCGTTGGCTAGTGTTTATTTTTCTTCTCCTCGCTTCCCATGTAAAGGCTCAATTTGTCTATAAGGGATTAGTAACGGATGCAGATTCGGGAGATCCAATTCCCTTTGCGTCTGTAGGAATCAAGGGGGTGAATAGCGGAGGTACAACTAATTTTCAAGGGGTTTATTCCTTTCAATCTAACGTAGCTGCTGATTCTTTGTTTGTTTCGATGGTGGGGTATACCCGACGGGTCAAATCAGTCTCCCAATCTCCCGGCATACATGAAGTAGATTTTCAAGTAAATCCCAGTTCATCTAATTTAACAGAGGTAAAAGTGTATTCAGGGGAGAACCCTGCTTTTCGTATTTTACGCGCTGTTCAGGCACAAAAATTCCGCAATGATCGCGTCCAACTCTCGGCCTATGAATATGATTCATACGCGAAAATGGAGTTGGATGTGGATAATATTTCCGAAAAGTTCAAAGGGAAAAAAATGATGCAAGCTATTGCTTCGTCAATTATAAAATTTGAGCAGCAGGCCGGAGAAGATGGTAAGTTGGTGATTCCCACCTACATCACGGAAACTGTCAGTAAATTTTATTACCTCGAATCGCCTCGTCGCCGCAGAGAGCATATTTTAAAAACAAACATCAAAGGAGTGGGCATTGGCGATGGGGGACTTATTTCCCAACTTGTTGGCGGAAATTTGGTGACGAATTATAATTTTTATCAAAACTTCATCAGCTTTTTTGGTAAGGATTTTGCTAGCCCGATTGGGGAACAATGGAGGCAAACGTATCAGTATTTTTTGCTAGACACGGTACAAGTAGAAGGAAGGGTATGTTATCAAATTGAATTTGAACCCAAAAACGCCGCAGATTTAACGTACACTGGTCAAATGTGGATTGATACAACGCACTTTGCTTTAACGCAAATTGACGCCACCGTGGGGAAAGCGGCCAACCTTAATTTTATTGAAAAAGTAAAGATTTCGCAAGAGCTTGAGCAAACATCTGATGGCGTATGGTTGCCAGCGCGGACACGTTTCTTGATTGATCTTGAGGAAATTTCGAAGGGCTCTGCCGGGATGTTGTTGAAGATGTATATCTCCAATAAAGATTTTGTGATCAATAAGCCGCATCCGTTAAATTTTTATGATCGAACATCCGAGGTGGCGGAGGATGCGCGGGATGCGAATCCAACATACTGGAAAAATGCGCGTCATGAGTCGCTAAGCCGACAAGACTTAGTTGCTTTTTCGATGATTGATTCGGTGAAGTCGGTGCCCGCCGTGCGAACCTACGTGGAGATTGCTGATGTCGTACTGGGTGGTTATCGTAAATTTAATGATATGGATGTGGGGCCCTATATTTCAGGTTTGGCGATTAATCAAGTTGAGGGGGCTCGGGTGCGCTTGGGTTTTCGGACAAATGCGCTATTTGATTCAAGTTGGATTTTTAGAGGGCACGCCAGTTTTGGTACCAAGGATTTGATTCCCAAATATTCAGGGGAGGTGAATTATTTATTCACCAAAAGTAAATGGACGGTGGCTGGAATCAAGCATAGTTATGAATTAGAGCGTGTTGGATTAACCCCAGATCTGATTGGAGACAATAAATTATTTTATGCATTTACGCGTTGGGGTTCATTTTCAGGGGCATTTTTTAGGAGAGACTCGGAAGCATTTTTTTCCACTGAATTTATTCGGGGTTTTCGGTTAACTGGCTCCATGAACATGCGTTCCTTTGTTCCCTTATTCCGTTTTCAATACCGACTCCAACCCGAGTTAGGAATGGAATCGCCCGTGCAGGATCATTATAATGATACATTTTTTACACTAGAGGCACGTTTTGCTAAAAATGAAACCTTTATTTTAAATGGGAATGAGAAAGTCACGCTGGCTACCCGCCGCATCCCGGTGCTTACATTTCGGTATCAGCAAGGCTTTAGGGGCTTATTAGGTGGCGATTTCAACTATCAGCGATTTACAATTAAAGCATACCAAACGTTTAGATTCGGGAAATACGGTCGATCTGATTACACGCTTTTGGCCGGATACACCCCTTCCAATCTTCCTGCCCCGCTCTTATTTCCACATTTGGGGAATGAGACATTTATGTTTGTTCGGAGTGCATTTTCCACCATGAACTATTTTGAATTTGTCAGTGACCGCTTCGCTTCGTTGCAATACAATCACAACTTTGAAGGTTTATTTTTCAATCGGATACCCCTCATTAAAAAATTAAAATGGAGGTTTATTGCGAGCGCAAACGTGCTTTATGGTAGCCAACGAACGTCAAATCGAGAGCTCATGAAAGAGGTTAATCGGCCTATGGACTCGCGCTACCTGGATCGCTACGATTTTGATTCCTTGGATCCTAAAAAAGCTTTTGTTGAAGTGGGTTACGGAATCGATAATATTTTCAAACTTTTTAGATTGCAAGCATTCCATCGGTTGAGTTACTTGGATCATGGTAATCCAGATCTATTTCGTTTGATGGGGTCGATAAATTTTCACTTTTAGTATATTATAAAGACCAAAATTTAAACTTTTCAAGAACTTTTTTCAACTATTTGATTTTAGCAGTTTAGCAACCTATATTTGATTTACTGCTAAATAGCTATTTTATTGCCGATTTATGATTTTAATTATTACCGGTCTTTCTTTATTGAGTTATTTACTAGGATCTATTCCCACGGCTATTTGGTATGGAAATACGTATCATGCCATTGACATTAGACTCCACGGGAGTGGAAATGCGGGTGCGACCAATACCTTTCGTGTATTAGGCAAAAAAGCAGGTTCTATTGTGTTATTTGTTGATGCGCTTAAAGGTTTTTTGGCCACCAGTCTAGCTTCTATTTTGTTTTACATGCACCAGGTCGACTGGCAAACGTGTGTGATGCTTAAAATATTTTTCGGTTTCCTTGCGATCATCGGTCACTTGCTTCCTGTATTTTGCAATTTCAAAGGAGGTAAAGGTGTGGCAACAACCTTGGGCATGGTACTAGCTTTGCACCCAGAAGCAGCAATTGCCAGTATTTTGATATTTTTAATTGTTTTTGGGATCTCTCATTATGTATCCCTTGGGTCAATGGTTGCCTCTATTTTATTTCCGATTTTACTTAGTTTAGGTGTTTTTGGACCTGTGGAACCTGCGATTATTTACTTTGGTGTTTTCATCGCCGTACTCGTTGTTTTTACACATCGAATGAACATTGTTCGAATTTTTCAAGGTACCGAAAATCGCATGTACCTTATCCCCGCTAAAAAGTAAAGCTTGATTTTATTTTTTTATATTTGTCGATGGAATGTACATTCAATTCCGCCGACAACCCATGAAAAATACACAAGATTTTATACAGGCCAATCACGATCGTTTTTTGGCAGAATTACTTGAATTTTTAAGTCTTCCATCCATTTCTGCTGATCCAGCATATGCCGATTCTGTTCGTCAAACGGCCGAATGGGTCGCTGAAAGTTTACGTAAAGTAGGAGCTGATCATGTGCGTTTGGAAGAGACGGCTGGTTTTCCAATTGTCTATGGGGAGAAAATGATTGATCCTGCTGCGCCTACTGTTTTGGTTTATGGCCATTACGATGTCCAGCCAGCTGATCCCTTACATTTATGGGACAATCCCCCATTTGAGCCAATTATTAAAGATGGGAAAATTTTCGCTCGTGGTGCTTGTGATGACAAGGGTCAAGTTTTCATGCACATCAAAGCCTTCGAGGCGATGCATGCCAGCGGTGAGTTGACCTGCAACGTTAAATTTATGATCGAAGGTGAAGAAGAAGTAGGATCTGATAATCTAGGTTTATTCGTTTCCTCAAACAGAGCGTTACTGGCAGCTGACGTTATTCTCATTTCAGATACGGCCATTATTGCCAATGATACCCCGTCGATCGATGTGGGTTTACGTGGTTTGAGTTACATGGAGGTATCGGTTCAAGGGCCTAATCGTGATTTACATTCTGGCGTATATGGAGGAGCGGTTGCGAATCCAATTAATATTTTATGCCAAATGATTGCTTCGCTGCATGATGAATTTAATCGCATCACTATTCCAGGATTTTATGATGAAGTACTTGATCTGAGTGCGGCAGATCGAGCGGCGATGGGACAGACCCCATTTGATTTGGATGCGTATCAGAAAGATTTAGGGATTCAAACGGTTTATGGTGAAAAAGGGTATTCATCGATTGAGCGTGCTTCAATTCGGCCTACTTTAGACGTGAATGGTATTTGGGGTGGGTATACGGGCGAGGGAGCCAAGACGGTTTTGCCATCGATGGCTCATGCAAAAATTTCCATGCGATTAGTGCCTAATCAGCGTTCTGAAGAAATTACGCAATTGTTTACGAAGCATTTTTTGTCGATTGCGCCAAAAGGGGTGAAAGTGACAGTTAAAGCACACCATGGTGGAGAGGCATATTTAATGCCAACCGATAGTATTGCGTTTCAAGCGGCATCAGATGCGTTAGCGACGACGTTTGGGAAAGAGCCCGTTCCTACACGTGGAGGGGGTAGTATTCCTATTGTTGCCTTATTTGAGAAGGAATTAGGTATGAAGTCGATACTGATGGGATTTGGATTAGATACGGATGCAATTCATTCGCCAAACGAGCATTACGGCTTATTTAATTTTTATAAAGGAATTGAAACGATTCCACATTTCTTTGCGAATTTGGCAAAATTATCGAACTAACAAATGGCTGAAAACTTAACTTTGCTGGCGACGGAATCAGCTTCTCATTACGAAGACTTAGATAAGCAATCGGTAGACACGCTTTTGCGCCAAATGAACGCTGAAGATAAGACGGTGCCTCTTGCTGTTGAAAAAGTCATTCCAGCGATTGAGGCTTTGGTTAATCAAATTGTACCTCGGATGGAGCAAGGGGGTCGCTTGTTTTATATTGGTGCGGGCACTTCAGGCCGACTAGGAGTTGTGGACGCTTCTGAATGTCCACCTACGTATGGAGTGCCATTTGATTTAGTGATTGGTATTATTGCGGGGGGGGATGGAGCAATTCGTAAGGCAGTGGAGAATGCGGAGGACGATCCGGATCAAGCATGGAAAGATATGGAAGCGTTTGGAATTGGTCCTTTGGATACGGTGATTGGGATTGCGGCTTCTGGTCGGACACCCTATGTGGTGGGTGGATTGAAGGCGGCCAATGCGCACGGAATTTTGACTGGATGTATTGTTTGCAATGGTGGAAGCGTGATTGCTGCGGAAGCTAATTACCCTATCGAGGTGTTGGTTGGCCCTGAATATGTCACGGGAAGTACGCGCATGAAGTCGGGAACGGCACAGAAATTAGTGTTGAATATGGTTTCGACGACGGTGATGATTCGCTTAGGAAAGGTGCGGGGCAATAAGATGGTTGACATGCAATTGAGCAATCACAAATTAGTTTTGCGTGCGATTCGGATGGTATGCGAGGCAACGGGTGTGTCGGAGGAAATAGCAGCAAATTTGCTTGAAACCCATGGAAGTGTACGAAATGCCGTGGATTCTGTGAAAAAGGGATAGTAAATTAGATTTAATCTATTAATTTGCGATTCAGATTACAAATGCTTAGTAATTAAATTGGCTTAGGCCTGAGTGTTTAACGAATTATACTATATGAAAACTTACTCTAAATTAATTATGTCTGTGGCGTTAGCTGCTGTTGCCTTTGGTTTCGAAGCGAAAGCGGAAGATTTTCCAGCTGATATTAAGCCATTAATGCAAAAATATACGTGTTTTGCTTGTCATAAAGTGGATACGCGTTTAGTGGGCCCTGCTTATAAGGATGTGGCAAAAAAGAAATATTCCGTGGATAAGATCGTTGCCTTAATTGCAAAACCTCAGCCGTCTAACTGGCCAGGTTATCCGCCAATGGCTCCAATGGCTAATGTGCCCAAGGAAGATGCGGTGAAATTAGCGAAGTACATTAATTCTTTGAAATAGGAATTTAAACTCTTTCAAATTAAAAGACCTCGAAGAAATTCGAGGTCTTTTTTTATAAAGTTTTGATCATCCAGATATCGCATCCGTCATGTCCGCTGTTGCCTAATGGCCCAGTTAGGTCCATAAATCCCAATTTTTTATAGATGGAAACAGCTTTGGATAGTTCGGGCATGGACTCGAGATAGACGTGGGTATATCCATTTTCTTTTGCCCAGTTCATGGACTTTTCGAGGAGTAATTTGCCTAAACCTTGTCCACGGGATGATTTATCAATGTATAGTTTAACGAGTTCGCAGGTGCCGTCTGGCAGGTTTTCTGTGGGGAAAATGCCACATCCACCAAGTAGCTGATCTGCTTGTATAGCCACAAAATAGGCTGAGCCTGGCGTACGAAAAAGTTCATGCAGAGCATCTGTCGTAGGGTCGAAATAGACCGTTCCCGGTTTATTTGCACCAAATTCAGCCAAGGCTGTTCGAATAACCTGTGCGAGTGCGCGATTGTCTTCTGGGGCAATGGCTCGTATTTGGATAGCCTCCTGCATTTGCCGGAATTACTTAGCTTTTTTATCGGCCTTTTTTGCGGCTGGTTTTTTCACTTCTTTTACTTCCTTTTCTTCTTTTTCAGCTTTAGGTGCTTTAGCAGCTTTGGCAGGGAAAAGTTCGGGAACAAATGTGAATAAAATTAGGTACCAATTAAGGATTTTCTTGATATCGGAAGCGAAAACGCGATCAGCGTCATAATTAGGAACTACTTCGGCAAGGGCGGCATATAGTTCGGTATCGTTCGCTTTTTTAGGCTCTATTGGTAGTGTGCCATTGAATTTAGCATGAATTTGCAAAAACAAATCTGCTAATGGAAGTGTGCTGTCTTGGTGATCTGCCAAATAAAGCGAGATGTCTTTCAGTACGGAGATACGTGTTTGGCCGCTAACCACTGACTTTTGTTTGGCAGCGTCTAGCGTTTCAACGATTACACCGGTTCTTGTTGGCTTTAACACTTTAAATAACCCAGGTTTACCAGAGATGTGGGCAACTTCATTCAATAATTCCATGTATGTTTAGCTAATGATGGGGGCAAAAGTATTAAGATTTACCTACTTTATAGGGAGATGATTTAATTAATTCATCAATGCTGGCTAAAATTTCTTCGCGACCTACATGTTTTTCAGCCGAGGTAATAAAGAATTTAGGTAGTTCGTCCCAACTTTCAAGCAAGAAATTGGTGTAGGCATCTACGCTTTCGTTTACTTGTTTTTGCGACAGTTTATCGGCTTTAGTAAAAACAATGTAAAAAGGTATTTCAGCCTCGACCATGCGATTCATAAATTCGATGTCCACAGCTTGTGGCTTGAGGCGGATATCAATTAATACAAATAGGCAGGTTAAACTTGCGCGGTTGGTCAAATAGTCAAAGATCATTTTCTCAAAATCCCTGCGCTTTTCTTTACTTACTTTGGCAAAACCATATCCTGGCAAATCGACTAAGTACCATTTGTCGTCAATCATAAAGTGATTGATGAGTTGGGTTTTGCCGGGAGTCTGTGATGTTTTCGCCAAGCCTTTGTGAAAGGTAAGCGAATTAATCAATGAGGATTTACCCACATTTGATCGGCCAATGAAGGCAAATTCAGGGAAGCGAGCAGGTGGACAATTCTTAAAATCGGTGTTGCTTGTAATAAAGCGCGCGGATAGTTGGGCCATGGTGGGGGCAAAGGTAAGAAAAAAAGGCCGAAGTCCGGAGGGGTGTAGTCCGGAGGGGGTTAGTCCGGAGGGGGTTAGTCCGGAGGGAGGTAGTCTGAAGGGAGGTAGTCTGAAGGGGGTTAGTCCGTAGGGGTGAAGTCCGTAGGGGTGAAGTCCGTAGGGAAGGAGTCCGGAGGAGATAAGTCCTGAGGCTTAAAGATACTTTACTTCGTTTCGGTTAAGAGATCGAGATAGACCATTTAACATTTTTGAGATTTCAATTAAGCTATTATTGCATTTTATATATTCCTCCGTGGAAACATAGTTAAGTTTCAATGCCAGATAATACATTGAACGTACTTCACTTGCGGAGCCTAATGCTATAAATAAAAACCGTTTAAACTCTTTATCCGAGCTTCGGTCAAAGCCCTCAGCGATATTATTTGCAATTGAAACGGATGCCCTTTGAATTTGATTTTTAAACCCCCTATCCTGATTCTTTTCAAATAGTTTGTAAACTATAATTGCTAAGTCAATAGACTTTTGCCAAACAAGTAGGTCCTCAAATTTAGAAACACGCATACGTTTATTTATCAAACGATTTTTCTGCTTTCTATTGTATCGACAAACTGATATCCCTTCGGACTTCGGACTAATCCCCTCCGAACTCTCTTCCTTCGGACTATTTTCCTCCGGACTCTTTCCCTGCGGACTATTTTCTTTTACCTTTGTGCTCGATATGGAAAAACTTCAAAACGACCTCCTGCTTCGTGCCGCGCAAGGCTTACCTGTAGAACGTGTCCCTGTTTGGGTGATGCGACAAGCGGGACGGATTTTACCTGAGTACCGAGAAGTACGTGCGAAAGCCGGTTCATTTATTGGTCTAGCCACGAATCCGGAACTAGCAGCCGAGGTGACTTTACAGCCGGTCGACCGGTTTGGTGTAGATGCTGCGATTATCTTTTCCGATATCCTCGTTGTTCCAGAAGCGATGGGCTTGCCCTATTTGATGGAGGAACAAAAAGGACCAGTTTTTCCAGAGGTGATTCGTTCCCAAGCAGATTTAGCCAAAATTCGAGACGCAAATCCCGAAGAAGATTTAAAATACGTTTTGGACGCCATTAAAATCGTCAAAAAAGAATTAGCCGGACGCGTTCCATTAATTGGCTTTGCCGGTGCACCCTTCACCATTTTCTGCTACATGGTCGAAGGAAAAGGTTCGAAAACATTCTCACAAGCGAAAAAAATGCTTTACGCTGACCCTGCGTTAGCGCATGCCCTATTGCAAAAAATTACAGATTCGACCATTGCTTATTTGAAAGCACAGGTAGGGGCAGGGGCCAACTTACTTCAAATCTTTGACTCATGGGCAGGAATATTATCCCCAGCTCAATACAGTACTTTTTCTACTCCTTACCTGAAGCAAATTTGTGATGCTATTTTGGATGTTCCCGTAACACTTTTTGCCAAAGGAGCTTTCTTTGCCCGTGCAGAAATGGCGCAATTAAACTGCGCGACAATCGGATTGGATTGGAATATGGATATTGAAGAATCACGTAACATTGTGGGCCCCAATAAAACCTTACAAGGCAACTTAGATCCATGCGCGCTATATGGTGATTTCAAAACAGTAGAGGCGGAAACGAAGGCGATGTTGAAGGCTTTTGGTACGCAGCGTTATATTGCCAACTTAGGTCATGGCGTTTATCCAGATATTCACCCCGATAAAGTTCAGTGTTTCGTGGATACGATTCAAAATTACCAAGCATAAAAAAAGGCCTCGCGATGAACGAGGCCTTATCATTTATTTAACCGAATAATTTGGCGCTTCCTTAGAAATACTCACATCATGTGGATGACTTTCTTTCACCCCAGCAGATGTAATTTTAACAAATTTGGCTTGCTGCATAATTTCAATAGAAGAAGCTCCGCAGTATCCCATGCCGGCTTTTAATCCGCCGACCATTTGGTATAAAATCTCAGTCACCGAACCTTTGAAAGGGACACGGCCCACAATTCCTTCCGGAACTAATTTTTTAATATCATCTTCCGCATCTTGGAAATAACGATCTTTCGATCCATCTTCCATGGCCTCCAAAGAACCCATCCCACGGTAAGATTTAAACTTACGTCCCTCTAGAATAATCATCTCACCAGGTGCTTCATCCGTACCCGCCAACAAGGATCCAATCATGACCGTACTTGCGCCACCAGCAATTGCTTTGGCCACATCACCCGAATAACGTATTCCACCATCCGCAATAACCGGCACATCAAATTTCGCTAATGCCTTCGCTGCTTCATAAACGGCCGTTAATTGAGGCATACCCACACCCGCAATAATTCGCGTCGTACAAATACTTCCTGGACCCACACCCACTTTGACCGCATCCGCGCCCGCTTTTGCCAAGGCAAGGGCTGCTTCACCCGTGGCAATATTCCCCACAATAACGTCCAAATTTGGAAATGCTTTTTTGACCGATTTCAACGCGTCGATTACCCCTTTGGAATGCCCATGAGCCGTATCAATGGAGATAACGTCAACGCCCACAGTCACTAAAGCTTGTACCCGATCGAGTAAATCAGGTGTAACGCCCACCGCCGCTCCAACACGCAAACGGCCTAAGGAATCTTTGGATGCCAATGGGTGAGATTTACGCTTCAATATATCTTTGTAGGTAATCAAACCTATCAACTTGCTGTTTTTATCAATGATCGGAAGTTTTTCGATTTTATATTCTTGCAATATGCTCTCAGCTTCTTCCATGCTGATTCCTTCTTTGGCCGTGATCAAATTGTCTTTGGTCATTATCTCGGCCACCGGGCGCGAAGTTTGCTTTTGGAAACGCAAATCGCGGTTAGTTAAAATCCCCACTAAATGACCATTGTCGTCAATCACAGGGATGCCGCCAATTTTAAATTCTTTCATGATGCGTTGCGCATCACCCAAAGTTTGATCGTCTTTTAACGTAACAGGGTCAATGATCATACCAGATTCAGATCGCTTTACTTTGCGAACCTGTGCAGCCTGCTGATCAATCGTCATGTTTTTGTGAATAATACCAATTCCCCCTTCTTGCGCTAAAGCAATGGCTAGAGCTGCTTCTGTCACCGTATCCATCGCAGCTGAAACGATGGGAATATTTAAGGAGATGTTTCGTGTCAAGCGTGATTGTGTACTTACCTCTCGAGGTAAAACCTCCGAATACGCGGGCAACAACAATACGTCATCGTACGTTAAGGCCTCAAAAAGAAATTTATTGGAATCAAGCATAGCAAATAAAGATATGGAGCATGTAACTACTCTTATTTGCCGGACAAAATTACAGGATTTTTTCGAATTTTGAGCAATCTGAGTGAAAAATCATTTTAATGAAAGTTGACACTATATTTTATGGATTTTTACCAAAGTATTTTTGTGAAAAATTCTTCTATTTTAGATTTCTGTGCGTAAATTGCGGCTTCATTTTAGTAGGCCTTATATGAATTATCAACCACAGGACTTTCTTCCCGTATTTGTTCAATTACTTGCTGCATTAGCTTTTATTGTTGCCACGATGGTTGCCACGCATTCGTTGGGCCCGAAAAGGCATTCGGCTAAGAAAGATGACACATTTGAGTGTGGTATTGAGTCGGTGGGGGATGCGCGTACGCCGATCTCGGTTAAGTATTTCCTGGTAGCCATTTTATTCGTCCTATTTGATATCGAAATTGTATTTATGTATCCATGGGCCGTTAATTTCAAAGAATTATCTTGGACCGGATTTTACGATATGCTTGTATTTATGGGCTTGTTGTTAATCGGTTTTATATACGTTATCAAAAAAGGAATTTTAAAGTGGGAGAAATAAACAATCCGGTTATGGGTTTGTTTTAAGAGTTCAACAACTAAGTAATATGAGTGATTCATCAACAGTAAACGTCGCAGAAGCGCCTCCTGGAATAGAGGGAGCAGGTTTTTTTGCAACAAGTTTAGATAGTTTAGTTGGCCTAGCACGTGCCAACTCCCTTTGGCCATTACCTTTCGCTACCTCATGTTGTGGGATTGAATTTATGTCCACCATGGCATCTCATTATGATATCGGCCGGTTCGGTGCGGAGCGTTTGAGCTTTTCTGCGCGTCAAGCCGACGTGTTGATGGTGATGGGTACGATTTCTAAAAAAATGGGACCAGTGCTTAAGCAAGTGTATTTACAAATGGCTGAGCCACGTTGGGTATTATCTGTAGGTGCCTGCGCTTGCTCAGGTGGTATTTTTGATACTTATTCAGTTTTGCAAGGAATAGACCGGATAATACCAGTGGATGTTTATGTGCCTGGTTGCCCACCACGTCCCGAGCAAATCTTAGATGGCTTTATGCAAATCCAAGAATTAGCCAAAAAAGAAACTACACGCCGCAGAAACGAGCCTGAGTACAAGGCGTTGCTGGCCTCATACGGTATCGAATAATAACATGGAAAACCAACAAATTACAGATGCGCTACTTGCTCAATTTGGGGCAGATGATGTTTTTGGCATAGGCGAATCGCATGGGATTTTACAAGTGACTACGACGGTGGAGACCATCGTTCCGATGATTCACTTTTTATATGCGCATCCGGTATTTAAATTTCAGTTTTTGACTGACTTAGCAGGGATTCATTTTCCAGATGCGAAGGGGCAAGAACTTGGGGTGATTTACCACTTGCACAGTTTGGAGAATAATGTGCGTCTGTGGATTAAGGCGTATGCGCCTATTGAAGCACCACATTTCCCAACAATCACCGACTTATATGCAGCAGCGAATTGGATGGAGCGTGAGGCGTTTGATTTTTACGGGATCATTTTTGATGGCCACCCGAATTTGACACGTATCCTGAATATGGATGAGATGGATTACCATCCGATGCGTAAAGAGTATCCATTAGAGGATGCGACGCGTCACGATAAAATTGATGAATTATTTGGACGATAATAACTAGACATGTCTGAAATAGCCTTAGTACAAAACCCCAACGTTGGTTTAGATAAGACGCAAAAAGGCGGTCCTTATGTAAATGAGCTTTCTACGCTGAATTTGGGGCCTACACACCCTGCAACCCACGGGATTTTCCAAAACATTTTAACGATGGATGGAGAAACAATTGTGGACGCAGAACAAACGGTAGGTTACATCCACCGCGCCTTCGAGAAAATCGCAGAGCGTCGCCCTTTCTACCAAATCACCACCTTGACGGATCGGATGAACTATTGTTCCGCGCCGATCAACAACATGGGCTGGCATATGACGGTCGAGAAATTATTGGGCATTGAAGTTCCAAAGCGTGCGCAATACATGCGTGTGATCATGATGGAATTAGCGCGTTTAACGGATCACATTGTTTGTAATTCCATTCTTGCAGTAGATACGGGAGCCTTGACAGGTTTCTTGTATGTGTATCAGTGGCGTGAATTTATTTATGAGATTTATGAGGAGATGTGCGGTGCACGTCTGACAACAAATATGGGTCGTTTTGGTGGTATGGAGCGTGATTTTACGCCTGTGGCCATAGAGAAAATCCAGAAGTTATTGAAAGAATTACCAGCTGCCTTAAAGGAATTTGAAGGCTTAGTGATGCGTAACCGAATCTTTATGGATCGTACGCAAAACGTGGGTGGAATCTCCGCTGAACGCGCGTTAAACTACGGATTTACAGGGCCAAATTTGCGTGCTGCCGGTGTTGATTACGACGTTCGGGCGATGAATCCATATTCATCCTATGAAGATTTTGAATTTGATGTTCCAGTAGGAACAAAGGGTGATACGTATGATCGTTTCTTAGTTCGCGAGGAGGAGATGTGGCAAAGTTTACGCATTATCCAACAAGCCATGGATAATTTGCCTGCAGGTCCGTATCACGCGGATGCGCCACATTATTATTTGCCAGAAAAGCAGGATGTATATCACAACATGGAAGCATTGATCTATCACTTTAAAATTGTGATGGGCGAAATCGATGCGCCGGTAGGTGAAGTGTACCACGCGGTTGAGGGAGGAAATGGCGAGCTAGGTTTCTATTTGGTTTCAGATGGAGGACGGACGCCGTATCGTTTGAAATTCCGCCGACCAGGCTTTATTTATTACCAAGCGTTCCCTGAGATGATCAAAGGAACTAGTTTATCGGATGCCATTGTGACGATGTCATCTATGAATGTTATTGCGGGAGAGTTAGATACTTAAGACATGAGCAACATTGTTTTCCCAGCAGAAACGCTGGATTTAATTAAAAAAATTATTGCACGTTACCCGGACGAGAAACAGAAGTCGGCCATTTTGCCCATCCTTCACCTTGCGCAAGCGGAGTGGAAATGGTGCTCTCCAGCCGTGATGGATTATGTGGCAACTTTGCTTTCGATTAGCCCGATCGAAGTATATGAGGTCGCGTCTTTCTACACCATGTTTCATTTAGAGCCAGTGGGCGAGCATGTGATTGAGTATTGTCGGACTGGTCCTTGTTGTCTCATGGGTGGCGTTGAAGTATATGACCACTTGAAAAAGCGTTTGGGAATCCAAACGGGAGAGACGACGAAAGACGGGAAGTTTACGATCAAAGAAGTGGAATGTTTAGCTGCTTGTGGATGGGGTCCTGTATTCCAAATTCGCGAGAAGTACCACATGCATTTGACGAATGAGAAAGTGGATGAGATTATTGATGAATTAAGCAAATAAGCCGAGGATGAAGATATTAACGCAACATATTGACGTACCAGGAATTGAGACCATCGACGTTTTCATGAAAAATGGAGGGTATAAGGCGGTGGAGAAAGCGATCAAAACGATGACGCCAGATGAGGTAACGGAAGAAGTTAAAAAATCAGGTTTACGTGGTCGTGGTGGTGCAGGTTTCCCGATGGGTATGAAGTGGTCATTTTTGGCGAAGCCAGAAGGTGTGCCTCGTTACTTAGTTTGCAATGCAGATGAGTCGGAGCCAGGGACGTTTAAGGATCATTATTTGATGATGAAATCTCCTCATACCTTGATCGAAGGAATGATCGTTTCCAGCTTTGCTTTGGGAGCAAATACTTCCTACATCTATGTGCGCGGAGAGTTAATGTATGTCATTAATATCCTCGAAAAAGCCATTCAGGAGGCTTATGACAAAGGATTGTTAGGAAAAAATATTTTAGGGTCTGGCTATGATTTAGACCTTTTTGTGCAGCCAGGTGGCGGTGCGTATATCTGTGGTGAGGAAACGGCTTTGTTGGAATCATTAGAAGGTAAGCGTGGAAATCCACGTAATAAGCCACCATTTCCGGCGGTGAAAGGTTTGTGGCAATGCCCAACGGTCGTGAATAACGTAGAATCCATTGCAGCAACCTCATGGATCGTGAATAACGGGGGAGATGCGTATGCAGCAATTGGAGTAGGGAGAAGTACAGGAACTAAATTAATTTCTGCATCAGGTCATATCAAAAAACCAGGTGTCTATGAAATTCCATTAGGAATTACCGTAGAGGAATTTATCTACTCAGACGAATATTGCGGAGGCATCCGTGATGGACATAAATTAAAGGCTGTTGTGGCAGGGGGATCTTCCGTGCCTATTTTATCGGCAGATAATATTTTAACGACTGATGCAGGTGAGAAACGTTTAATGACGTATGAGTCACTTTCGGAAGGTGGATTTGCGACAGGTACCATGTTAGGTTCCGGTGGATTCATCGTGATGGATGAGACAACTTGTATCGTACACAATACCTTAACTTTCGCGCGTTTTTACCACCATGAGTCATGTGGACAATGTTCCCCATGCCGCGAAGGTACTGGCTGGATGGATAAGGTAATCAAGCGTATTGAAACAGGTAAAGGAAGAAGTGAGGACATCGATTTGTTAGTTGACGTAGCTAAGAAAATCGAAGGAAACACGATTTGCCCGTTAGGTGATGCAGCGGCGTGGCCTGTGGCTGCGGCGATCCGTCACTTTAGAGATGAATTTGAATGGCATATTACGCACCCAGAAGAGGCAACAAAACCAGGTGCGGTGTATATGCGCCCAGGGGCTAGTTGGTCTAACTAAGTTAGTTTCATGGCAAACAAGGTCTTATTTGTGGGTCATGATGCCAACCGCGCAGGTGCGCAATTAGTACTTTTACATTGGATTAAAGCGGAGGCAGCTCGGGGTAATAAACCCTATTTATTGTTGGCAAGCGGGGGTGTGCTGCTCAAAACGTATCAAAAATACGCTAAGGTCTTGGTTTGGGAGAAAGGTCCTAGCCGATTGGCCAAATGGGTAAAAAAAATACCGTTGCTCAAACGTGAGGAACGGGTAAATCGGGAACCAACTGATTCTGAAATCAAGCGATTAATGACGCGTTTTCAGTGCGAAAAGTTTGATTTGGTTTTAGGAAATACGGTGGCTTCTTTGGGTTTAATGCGGAGATTTAGCACTCTGAATGTGCCTTTCGAGGCGTATATACATGAGCTTGATTTTTCGCTAAAAATGTATGCTTCGAAAGAAGACATGGCGTTTTTGAGAAATGATTGTCGGCGCGTTTATGCCGTTTCAGCGCAGGTCCAACAAGTCTTGCATGAAACGTATTCGGTTCCAAATGGGAATTTGGCGATTTTGCCACCTATTGTGGAATTGCCTAAACAACAGCAGGATCGTGGACAAGAGCAACGTAAGGCATTGGGAATTCCGATGGATGCGCTAGTTGTTTTAGGCTGCGGACTAGCGGAATGGCGCAAGGGAACGGATATTTTTGTGCGTGTTGCCGAGCTATTAATTTCACGAAATCCAAACCTACATGTGGTCTGGGTGGGCGTTGGAAATGAGCCCTTTTCGGCTGATTTGAAGACTGAGAAGGCCAACTGGGATACGGAAAATCGCTTGCATTTGGTATCCAAGCAACCGACAACAAAGCCGTATTTTGATATGGCCAACTTGTTTTTCTTGTCATCGCGGGAGGATCCATTTCCGCTGGTGATGTTAGAAGCAGGGTATGCGGCCACGCCGATTATTGGATTTAAAGGTGCGGGTGGAGTCAATGATTTTTTGGCATCGCATCCAGAGTTGTTGGTGGAGTATACGGATGAGGCGCATGCGGCCAACAAGATTGAAGCGGTTTTAGCGTGGCCTTTGGCAGAACGTGAGGCCTTAGGAAAGGAATTGAAGGAAAAGGCATTGGGATATTCGGCAACGAACTTTATCCAGCGCTTTTCGGAATTAAATGAGCAATAACATCAGGTGCGAACCTGTTAGATGATAGATTATGAAAGTAACGATTGATAACATCACCTTGGATGTAGAACCGGGAACAACCATCATGCAAGCCGCTCGAATGATCGGACCTGAGGTTGCGCCTCCAGCTATGTGTTACTATGAACCGCTTCAAGGTTCAGGTGGCAAATGTCGTGCATGCTTAGTCAAAGTGACGGCTGGTTCTGAGAAGGATCCACGTCCGATGCCTAAATTAGTTCCGGCATGTATCACAGCTGTTCAAGATGGCATGATTGTGGAAAACACGGTAAATGAGGCCGTGCTAGAAACACGCAAGGGAATTGTTGAATTTTTATTATTAAATCATCCGTTGGACTGTCCAGTGTGTGACCAAGCGGGTGAGTGTCATTTGCAAGATTTCTCTTTCGAACATGGGGTTTCTTCTACCCGTACGGTCGAAGAACGCAATACCTTCGAGCCGGTGGACCTAGGTGAAAACATCAAGTTAAACATGAATCGTTGCATCTTGTGCTACCGTTGTGTCTACACAGCGGATCAGATTACAGATGGCCGTGTGCATGGGGTGATGAACCGGGGAGATCATGCAGAAATTAGTACGTACATCGAGAAGGCAATTGATAATGATTTCTCAGGAAACGTAATTGATGTATGTCCAGTGGGAGCTTTGACAGATAAAACGTATCGTTTCAAAAGCCGTGTTTGGTTCTCTAAGCCGATGGATGCTCATTGTTCTTGTGACAAATGTTCAGGGAATGTAACCTTATGGTACCGTGGAGACGAGGTGATTCGGGTAACGGGTCGCAAGAATCAGTGGGGTGAATTGAAGGAATTCATTTGCAACACATGTCGTTTTGATCGGAAGAAAACTTCGGATTGGGTAATTGAAGGACCTACGGAAGTGTCTAGACATTCGGTGATTTCAGCCAATAAATATGGTGCGAATTTGATTCACCCAGCATTCCCAATTGCACAAGCTGCGCGTGATTTCAAGCAAATCGATGATAACCGCGATCGCAGTTCAATAGAAATTAAATCAATTTTGCCCGCAAAGAAATAAGCTATGGAATTATTGAATGATGTATTTACGGCCAAAGCCATCTTCGTAGGAATTGTATTCGCAATTACCCTCGGTATTGCGGCCTATTCCACCTATTTTGAGCGGAAGATTGCTGCATTTATGCAGGATCGAATCGGTCCAGATCGTGCGGGTCCTTTTGGAATCTTGCAGCCATTAGCTGATGCGGTTAAGATGTTTATGAAGGAAGATTTTATTCCGGCTAACTCAAATAAATGGTTGTTTATTGCAGGCCCATGCTTGTCAATGTTGACAGCACTCATGACTTCAGCCGTTGTCCCTTTCGGAGATACGGTAACGGTGGCAGGTGTGACATTTGATTTACAAGGTATCGATGTGAATATTGGTATTCTGTGGGTGTTTGGAATTGTATCTCTAGGAGTTTATGGAATCTTGATTGGAGGCTGGGCTTCGAATAACAAGTATTCGCTTTTGGGAGCTATTCGTGCGGCCTCGCAAAACATTTCGTACGAATTAGCGATGGGTATGTCGATCATCGCGATTTTGATGTTGACAGGTTCATTGTCAACGAAGACAATTGTAGAAACCCAACAAGCTGGTCATTGGAATATTTTACAGCAGCCTTTGGGCTTTTTGATTTTCTTGATTTGTTCGTTTGCGGAATGTAATCGTACGCCATTTGACTTACCGGAGTGTGAGACGGAATTAATTGGTGGGTATCATACGGAGTACTCGTCGATGAAACTTGGTTTTTATTTATTCGCGGAATACATCAACATGTTTATTTCGGGAGCGGTTATGGCGACTTTATTTTTCGGTGGATATGACTATCCGGGATATGCATTTGTTGCTGGACAATTTGGTACAACTGTAGCTGCTTTCGTTGGCATGGGTGCATTAATTGGCAAAGCTTTATTATTTGTATTTGTGTTTATGTGGGTGCGCTGGACGCTTCCACGTTTCCGGTATGACCAATTAATGGGTTTAGGCTGGACAGGTTTGATTCCGTTGGCGATGTTTAATGTGGTGGTGACGGGATTTGGTATTTTAATAGGCCAACCGATACTTGCAGGAATTGCAGGAGTTGTGATTTTAATTGCGGGTTTATTCTTGAATGACGCGATCTTTAGAAAGAAAAAATTAGCTTAGGTATATGAAATTAAGCACTAAAACAAAGGTAATCGAGCAGGGTGAAATGACCTTAGCTGAGCGTATGTATCTTCCGGCGATTGTTGGCGGAATGGCAACCACGCTAAAGCACTTTTTCTCGAAGCCGGTAACGATTCGTTATCCGGAGCAAACACGATATTTGGGGCCTATTTACCGTGGCCAACATATCTTAAAGCGAGACGAGCAGGGTGCTGAGCGTTGTACGGCTTGTGGATTATGTGCGGTTGCTTGTCCGGCGGAAGCTATTTCGATGGTGGCTGAAGAACGTAAAAAAGGAGAGGAGAACTTATACCGTGAGGAGAAATATGCCAAAGTTTACGAGGTCAATATGTTGCGTTGTATTTTCTGTGGGTTGTGCGAGGAAGCTTGTCCGAAGGAAGCCATCTTCTTACGCCACGATACCATGGTCCCTGTATTTAATTCACGGGACGAAGTCATTTATGGCAAAGATAAATTAGTTGAAAAAATGGATCAGCGCTATTTGCGTGATGGTTGGAAATAATAACCCTATGGATATTTCATATATTTGGTACTTTTTATCAGGTTTGACGCTGCTAAGCGCCCTGATGGTTGTGTTAGCCAAAAACCCGATTCACTCGGTCTTGTATTTGGTCTTTACTTTTTTCTGCATTTCAGGGCACTACGTGTTATTAAACGCTCAGTTTTTGATGGCGGTGAATATCATTGTTTATGCAGGAGCCATCATGGTTTTATTTCTGTTTGTCATCATGATGTTGGATTTGCGTAAGAACAAACCTGATTCGAAATCACCCTTGACTAAATTAGCTGGTGTTATTGTATCAGGCGTGCTTTTGGTGATATTTATCGCCGCATTTCATAAGAATAACATGCCATCTCCCACCGCCGAAGCAGTAGGGTTTTCATCGCAGACAGGTATGGTGGAAAACTTGGGTAAGATCTTGTATTCAGAATATTTATTACCATTTGAATTGGTATCAATCTTGTTCTTCGTAGCGATGGTGGGTGCTGTACTTTTAGGTAAAAGAGAAGCAGGGGAACGTAACTTTTAAGCTATTTTTTATAGAAAAAGCGAGCTCGAAAGGGCTCGCTTTTTTGTTTTATAAGGGTAGATCAATCGCCGTTTACTTGTTTTAGTTGACTAACGTTGACAATGTAGCGATTCGTATATTTCTTGCTTATGATAGACCAAAAATAAGACTTGGTCTACGAAATCTGATGTGTGGTATTTTGAGTTTTCAATTTGGTAGCTTATGGCTAGCTTTGTAATACTAATTTTAATGTATGTGGCTCGCCTGGAATATTCCGAAAACTAAGCTGACGTTTAAGGTCCTTTTTAATCTCATTCTGTGGGGTTTGTGGATTGGGTTGCCTTTGATAAGTCCAGCACACCAAGATCATCATAGCGAATCTGGTCCGATTAAAGATCCTGAATTTTCTGAACATATTTGGTTGGAGCTATTAACCATCGTTCCGCTCTTTTACATTATCACCTTATTGCTTGTCCCTATTGTGTTTAAGCGATGGGGTGTTTTTGTCTATTTTGGCGTCTTGTTTTTATTTATTGCCTTGTTTTTTGGCATTCAGTCACTGTATCATATTTACTATATGCCGTTTGATGTGCATAAGGAATTCTTTGATTTTCGCGGCATGTTTCCTTTAATTATGATTTCCGCAATCGGGTCCACGTATGGGTTATTGTTGGAATTCATTGACTTTGAAAGTAAGCGCGAAGAGCGATTTAGTGAACAATTGAAATCGGAACTTTCATTTTTACGCTCGCAAATTAGCCCACACTTTATTTTCAATATTTTGAATAGCATTGTGTACTTGATTCGCACCAAAGCGGATAAGCAAGCGGAGGATGTAACCATTCGACTTTCGTCCTTAATGCGCTATATGCTCTATGATTCAGACCAACGTATGGTTCCATTAGAACGCGAGTTGGAATATTTACGCAATTACATTGACTTACAGCGCATGCGATTCGATGGCGATGTAGCGATTGATTTTCAGATTAATGGTGCGATGCGGGCTTGTACCATCGAACCGATGCTCCTTATTCCATTCGTGGAAAATGCGTTTAAACATGGTGTTTCATTCGTTCAAAATCCAACGATTAATGTAAATTTCAGCATTGACAATGGTCATTTAAATTTTCGAGTGGAAAATCAAATAGGCCAACTAAAAGACGAGTCAAAAGAAGCTAGTTCGGGTATAGGTATGAAAAATGTTTTGCGCCGCTTGGAATTATTGTATCCTGGAAAACATCATATTGATGTGACAAATACAGGCGAAATTTTCCGTGTAGTCTTAGAAATCAGCTTACATCAAACAAAGTAAATCATGGAAAAGATGAAGTGCATCGTTGTGGACGACGAAAATATGGGGAGAAAATTATTAGAGGAAAATGTGCGCCAAATACCATTTCTCGAGTTAGTCGCATCCTGTAAAAATGCCTTCGATGCCATGGAGGTTTTGCAAACACACGAAGTAGATTTGATTTTTCTTGATATTCAAATGCCGGGTATGTTAGGCACTCAATTTTTGCAAGCACTCAACAAACGACCTCTGGTAATCTTTGTTACAGCTTATGACAATTACGCAGTTGAAAGTTACCAGTTGGACGCAGTGGATTATTTAATGAAACCTACGAGTCTGGAGCGCTTTTCATTAGCCGCGAATAAGGCGTATCATTTGTTCCAACAATCTCATACGAGTCCAGCTACAATTCCTGTTGAACCATTGGAAGATTTCTTTTTTGCCAATGTGGAATATTCTCTGGTGCGTATCACGATTCCACAAATCACGCACATCGAAGGTTTAAAAGACTATGTGAAGATATTTATCGAAGGAGAGAAGCGACCCATCTTAACCAAAATGACCATGAAAGGCTTAGAGGCGAAAGTGGGTCCGCACGGATTTATGCGGGTGCATAAATCATTTATTGTCAACTTGCGTAGGATTGAATCCATTAAGCAATTGCGAATTAAGATAGGGACCTACGATATTCCAGTCAGTGATGCACATGGTGCGGAACTGATGGAAATATTAAACCATACACGCCCTTAGTTAAAGGTAATCCTAAGTCCCAAACTGAAATTGCGACCTGCCGACGTATTATAATAACGTCCGCCTAATGCATTTAAATCAGGTCCTGACGTGTACATCGTATCGCCTATGTTCTCCGCACTTAGCCAAACATTCCATTTTCCACGCTGGTACTCTACCTTCGAATTCCATAAATGAACCGCTGGTAATTGGTCCGTATTGGCATCATTTAGGTAAATTTTATCCGTGTAGGTGTATTGAATATGCCAACGAATCCATTGCGAAATCGCATAACTCACCGTACTCGCATGTTGGAATGGACTCGTTCCCGTCAAGCGGTTTCCAGAGAAGTTTTTACCCGCAATTTGATAGTTGACAAAGCGAAAGTTTTGAATCGTTTCCGCATTAGTTAGCTCAAGATTCTGCCCTATTTTCCACACATGGCTCAATTCGATTCCTTGTTGGCGTGTTTTACCCACATTATCAAAATATTCAGACCCATCAGCGGCCCGACGAATCACAATGGTTTCATCCAGGTCAAATTGGTATATGCTCAGGTTCCATTGCAGGTATTTGGATTTGCCGCGCCAACTCACCTCTTTGTTCCAGCCTTTTTCTGCGCGAAGGGATCTATTGATGATGCCCGCAGATGGGCGAATTTCACCCAGACTAGGAGGAGAATATCCATGAACGACTTTGACAACTAGGTTTTGCCGTGGTGTTATATTGTGTAATAGGGCGATGCGTGGCGAAAAGATACCTTCATTGCCGATAAACTCCGTCCAAAATTGATTGTAACTTCCGGCCAGGGTCAGATGCCAGGAATTATTAATTTTATATTCTCCTTGCAGAAACAAACTGGCATTTTGCAAGGTGGTATTTTGCGTGATCTGAAGTGTGTCTTTAGTTCCTTTTTTGTTTCCAAAGGTTTGGCTATCAAATACGCCTGTTTGGAATTCAAGGCCACCGTCTAGGCTGAGGTTATCATTTTTGTAGTGAATGACATTGCGACTACTAAAATTGAGCTCCTTCCGAATTTCATAGTTACGGATGGTTGGGTTTTCGATAAAATTTAGTTGCATCGACCGATTACTTGTCGCACTCCAATGTTCATTCCACCGACTAGTCAGTTGAACTCCTGCGCCAAAAGTTTGTAATCGGAATGTGGCTTGTTGGTCCGCCGCACTTAAAAATGGGCCTCCAGCTGGCCTAGCTTGTCGGGGGTCAGTTTGGAATTGCTTTAAGGTAAGACCTCCGGGTGTTTGGTAGGTAACGCGGCCAAGGTATGTGACTATATCCAGTTGTGTATTTCGACCTAATTCTTTGTGAAATTCATACGAAATCCATTGTTTATTGATATCTGATTGTTTCCGGTAGCCCTCTTGATTCCAATAACTCGCATATACGCGATGCCCATTTGTCTGTAAATCCCAGCTTTGTTTATAGCCTCCAAGGCTATTGGCAACCTGCTGATGAATGATTTTTTTCTGCGTGGCACTTGGACTGTTGAATAGCATGACCCCACCTGTTCCGGCACCGTACAATCCGCCACTTGGCCCTTTGATTATCGTTAGTTCATTGAAAAAATCTGGGTCAATCAATGCCAAATAGGTATTGTTTCCGGCATCCGTTAGGGGCATTTGATTCCAATATACCTTTACATTGCGTACGCCAAACGGTGCACGAAGCGCACTTCCACGAATTGCCATGCGGTACGAGCCTGGTGATCGTTCTTCCATCCGCACACCGGCTTGCATGTTTAGTGAGGTCACGAAGCTAGTATTATTTGTACGAGTCAAGTCTTGCGCATTCAAAATAGCAATGGCATCGGGACTTGAAAAGGAGGATTTTTTTTGTTCAAAAACACGAACGACTACTTCATTTAGCTCAGTCGTTTTGATTGTACTGTCAGCATTGAAACTCATTAAGCTAATCAAAATAGAAAGAAGCATATTAAAAAAAGTAAGTTACTTGGGCGCTTGTTAGTTTTAAGTTGGCATAAGTTCCCCCATACCGAATGTTTTCATAGTTAATTCCGAAAGACCAGTCGGTTAGTCGGAATTCAACGCTAGCCTGATAACCTATTGGATTATCTGGTGTGGTACTTTGTTCGTTTTCCCAGCCTTGTAAACTCACCTTGGCTAAAAAAGGTTTAAAAACCTTGACCTGAGCTGTCGTCTTTACTTTTCCATTCGATTTAAAACCAAGTCCTGCGCGTAATCCATGAAGTGAAAATTTCTCATCTGAAAGGAAGTCTTTGTTCGCAGTGATCGTCTTTTTTGCCATGCTCAAACTATAAACACTTGTGGTTGCAAATAAGCCAATCTTCGTAAATTGGTTCACACCAATTTCTCCCTTTCCCCCTCGAAAGGCCACGCTTTGGTCGCCTATGCGTGTGCTTTGCATATTTCCGATGACTTGTAAATGACCGTATAGTTGCGTTGGTTTACCCGGTTTTTGAAATTGTAAAGCAGCACTCGTAGTTAAACTCACTTGATTCTGAGACCAGTTAATATAACTTGTACCAAGGCTGGTGGCAAAGCGAAATTTTTGGCCGCTTGTAGGCGCCAAAGAAATAAACAATAAAAATAGAATGAGTTGAAATTTCATATGTTTACCAATATTTACCACCTTTCTTCAGGGCAAATCGGATTCCGCGAAATATAATCCATACGTGCGCAAGGATCGTTTGTAGTAAACCAAAATGGCTTTGCATGACATGAAAACGTTCCTTCCAAGATTTTTTTAGATTTTGTACAGAGGCACCTCCCATGAGGTATTGACAAATTGGCTCAGCCAACTGCATCGTTTTTTGGCTCAATTTAAGGCATTTGATTTCCCAGTCGATATCCGAACTTAATTGGTATTCTAGATTAAATCGAGGGGCGAGGTCACGTTTGACAATAAAGGATTGATGGCAAATAACCATGCCTTTTTTAAATGATTTCCAAGTAAGTTTGGCTGGAATACGGTGGGGAGTCACGACGCTTCGCAGGCCTATTTCCTGTCCATGCATGTCAACAAACATGGCGTCTCCTACGAGGATATCTGGATTTGAATCCAGCGATTTTAGTAAATGCTCTAATGTATTTTTAGCTGCAAAAGTGTCTCCCGCGTTCAAAAAAAGGACATATTCACCGTTGACTACCTGAAGACCCTTATTCATGGCATCATATATTCCGCGATCCTTTTCTGAGATTACATGATCTATGTCTTTCCGATATGTATCAATTAGCGCAAGCGTTCCATCCGTGGAAGCTCCATCCACAATAACATATTCAATTTCAGGTCGGTGCCCCTGTTCCAAGATACTTTGG
This sequence comes from Spirosoma fluviale, assembly GCA_945883625.1. GTDB lineage: Bacteria > Bacteroidota > Bacteroidia > Cytophagales > Spirosomataceae > Aquirufa > Aquirufa fluvialis_E. The sequence goes on along the minus strand of CAMCXW010000001.1, from coordinate 2,508 downwards.
ATGGTGCGTTCCAGAAATTTCTCTGCCTGGTACGTAATCGTGATTATGCTAAGCTTGGCCATCCGAGAGGTATTTGAGGTAGAGATCGCTGTGCTTTTTAGCAATAATATCTTCCTGATAGCTATGCATTACTTTTTCACGTGCAGCCTCATTAGGTGTGTGGTTCAGTGACCATTGGATTCCGGAGGCGAGTGATTTTGCCGACAAGTATTCTGCGACATAGCCGTTGATTTTATGGTCAATCATTTCGGGGATGCCGCCTACGTGAAAGCCGACGCAAGGTGTTCCGCAGGCCATCGCTTCCATGATGGTGTTGGGTAAATTTTCTTCCAAAGACGGTGTAATAAATACATCGGCTGCGGAATAAACCGAACGCATTTTCGTTGGATCAGCGATGTGCCCCAAGCTCGTTGCCAGTAGGGGAAGTGCCTTGATTTCGGAGGTGTCTAAGACATTACCCACAAGCAACAATTCGGTGTTTTTAGCTGCTTCTGGGTTTTCGTTTTTCCAAATTTCTAGTGCGTCTTTTAGGTAACCAAACCCTTTGGTTGGCGTATTCACTCGCATCGCTACAAAAAGAATGTAGTGTTTTGAGGGGTTGAGTTGAAGTATATTTTTGGCATCACTAATGCGTTGAAAGTTTTCTGTATTGATTGCATTTGGGACCGATTCAATTTTGTGGTAGGCAAGAATGGTGCTTCTTTCTGCACGCGATTTTAGCCAGTCGCTGCAGGTAATGATGTGTAAATTGGGGTGGTCGAACGCATAGATTTTACGCGCCCACATGCGATGTGAAATATCCCAGCGCTCGGGTTTATTGACAAATTTACACGACCCACAATTGGTTTGAAAGTTCTCGCACTCTCCACTATGGTGACAGCCTCCTGTAAAAGCCCACATATCATGTAAGGTCCAAACAACGGGTTTTCCAAGTTTGAGTAGTTGCGCAATGTTATTGATGGACAAGAAACCAAAGTTGACCCAATGCAAATGAATAATATCCGCATTTTTAATGGCGGGGTGTCGGCTGATATCCTGCCCAAATAATCCTGTATTAAATAGAAATCGAATGGCTTTACTTTTTTCACTTGGAAGAAAATAAAGGCGTTCCATGATGAAACGAATCCAGTTCCAAAGTTTACACCAAAGGCCTGTTCGAATTAATTCCGATGCGTCATCTCCAGATTTTTCTTGGACCAAGTAAGTGACGTTGTGTCCTGCTTTTTGAAGCGCTTGTTGGAGCCGGCCTGCAGCAATTCCCGCACCCCCATTTTGGTTGTGGTAGGAAAGGAGGACGATATTGAGCGCTTTTGACATTAGGCTTTATAGATTTCGTCTAATGTTTGTGCGATACGTTCCGCGGCTTTTCCATCCCAAAGTGGGGGTATTTGACCTTGTTTGCAATGTCCTTGCAAGATGCTTAGTAGGGCTTGATATGTTTTATTTGGATCTAAGTCGGCCAACAACTGATTCGTTCCCATCGTCACGGTTATAGGTCTTTCGGTGGAATCACGGAATGTCAAACAAGGTACCCCGAGGTAGGTGGTTTCTTCTTGAATACCACCGGAATCGGTTAAGATCGCTTGCGCATGGCTCATCAATTGGATGAATTCCAAATAGCCTAAAGGCTCGGTTAAAATTAAATTCGGGTTATTATTCAGTTGTTCACTTAAACCATATTTATCCATGTGGGCACGCGTACGTGGGTGGATGGGAAAAACGACTTTGGTTTGCGAGGTACTTAATTCAATGAGGCGTAAAATGGATTTCAGTCCTTGCTCCGTGTCGACGTTGGCCGGGCGGTGCATAGTCATGACTATATAAGACGTTGGACGCTGGACGTTAGACGTTAGACCAAGGTCTTCTAAAATTGGGCTGGTTTTTGCTTTTTCTTGGTAGCGCACAAGTGAATCGATCATCACGTTACCCGAAAAGAATACTTTTTCGTCGGGTACCCCTTCATTTTTCAAATGGTCGATGCCACTTTGTTCGGTAACAAATAGGTAATTGGCCACAGAATCAGTCAAAATCCGATTAATTTCCTCAGGCATGGACCGGTCTCCCGAACGGAGTCCAGCTTCCACGTGCGCTAATGGAATGCCCATTTTGATGGCGACGAGGGTACAAGCGAGGGTGGAGGTGACATCACCAACGACGATGACAAGATCTGGTTTTTCCGCTAATAAAATAGGTTCGAAGGCCAACATGATTTTGGCTGTTACTTCGGAATGGGTACCTCCGCCGATACCTAGGAAGAAATCGGGTTTGGGTAATTCAAGTTGCGTGAAGAAAACATCACTCATTTTAGCGTCAAAGTGCTGCCCGGTATGTACTATTTTGGAAGTCCAGTTGGCAAGATTTTGAATCGCGCGATGCAGCGGTGCGACTTTCATGAAATTTGGCCGTGCGCCGACTACCTGAATTACTTTCATTTAGAAATCTTTGTAGGAAATGATGGGGACAAAGATAAGGAAATGAGTTGAGAAATAAGAGTGAAGAATTAAGAGT